>CAYOSC010000001.1:0-73058 GCA_964406525.1 uncultured Candidatus Saccharibacteria bacterium
AGGATTCCAATTTTAGAAGGAATTGACAACAGTATAATAACAGTTAACGGAAACGGAGAAAAGGTTGGTTTTGAATCTAAAGATAGCAATTGTGGGTTTGCCGAATGTGGGGAAGTCGACATTGTTCAACGCATTGACCAATGCGGGGGCTTTGGCGGCGAATTATCCGTTTGCGACGATTGAGCCGAATGTGGGGATCGTGCCGGTGCCGGATCCGCGGTTGGAAGTGCTAGCGAAGATGTATAACACGCAGAAAGTGATCCCGGCGACGGTGGAGTTTGTGGATGTGGCAGGGCTGGTAGAGGGGGCTTCGAAGGGCGAAGGTTTGGGCAACAAGTTCCTCGCACATATTCGGGAGTGTCAGGTGATTTGCCATGTGGTACGAGTGTTCCGGGACGATGATGTGATCCGAGCGGAAGGCTCAAAGGATCCGCAGCACGATATTGATGTGATTAAGACGGAATTGGAGCTGGCTGATCTGGAGACGCGTGAGAAGGCAGAGGCGAAGCGCAAGAAAAACGGTGGCAAAGATGATCCGGGGATGGCGATTCCCTATTTGACCGAAAAGCCCGTGATCTATATGTTTAACGTAGATGAGCAAGAATTAGTTGATGAAGAGTTGAAAAAGAAATTGGCGGCTAGCGTAGCGCCGAGCCAGGCGGTGTTTGTGAATGCGAAACTCGAGGCAGAAATGTCAGGGATGTCGGCAGCGGAACGTAAAGAGTTTCTGAAAGAATACGGGGTAGAAGAGGATGCGCTGGGCGAATTAATTAAGGCGGCGTATAAGACTCTGGGATTGCAGAGTTTCTTGACGGCGGGGCCGAAGGAAGTACGAGCCTGGACGATCAAGCAAGGTGCGACGGCGCCGGAAGCGGCCGGCACGATTCATACAGATTTTGAGCGCGGATTTATTGCGGCGGAAGTGATGAAATATGATGACCTAGCGGCTCTAGGGAGTGAACAGGCGGTGAAGGCGGCTGGAAAACTGCGGACCGAGGGCAAGACTTACATAATGCAAGATGGTGATATTGTAGAGTTTAGGTTTAACGTATCGAAATAATATGAGTGCAACACAAACGGCAAGGCGCCCGCGCCCCACTGCAACGGTTACTACCAAAAATGCTAATGGTAAGTTTGCGGAGGGGCTGTGTTTCCGGAAGTTGTTTTTCATTTTCTTGATTGGCTCGATTTTCGGAGCGATTTACGAAGACATCTTGGTCTATGTGAAGACGTTGTTTGAGACGGGTACAGGGGAATGGATGTTGCACCGCGGGGTGATCTACGGGCCGTTTAACGTGATTTATGGGATTGGCGCGGCACTGATGTGCTGGTTTTTATTGCGGAAGAAATATACGGACTGGCAAATTTTCTTGTATTCGGCGCTGCTGGGCGGGGCGGTGGAGTTCTTGCTGAGTTATTTTCAGGAGCTATTTACGCAGACGACGTCGTGGGACTATACGGGATATTTTTTAAATATTGATGGACGGACGACGGTGCCGTTCATGGCGGTGTGGGGATTTTTGGGTTTGATTTTGGTGAAGATTGTATATCCATTTTGCTCGAGTTTAGTTGAGAAGATTCCAGTTCGAATTGGCAATTCAGTATATTGGGTTTTGCTGGTTTTTATGATTTTTAATTGTTTAATCTCGTGGTCGGCGGTGATGCGACAAACTTTGCGGCATAATGGCATAGCACCAGTGACGCCGATTGGGCAGTTTTATGATGAATATTACAATGATGATTACTTGAGAAAGTATTATCCGAATATGGTGCGCGAGGGCGGTCAGTAATGCTGGCGGTGGGAGCATTATGTATTATTTATGCATTGTTTTTGGCTGTGCGTGCGAATGTAGCGCTCAAGAAAAGCCACTTACATTTGACTCCGCAAACGCAGATCCCGAAAATGGCGTTTTTAATACCGGCGAGGTATGAGAGTGCGGTAGTTGAGGGCTTGCTGAAGAGTATCACGAAGCAAACCGTGTCGGTGAAGATGGAAGATGTGTACGTGATCGTGGAGAGCTTGGATGATCCGACGGTGGGGATTTGTAAAACGTATGGCTGTAGTGTGATTTTGCGGGAGCATGTAGAGTTACAGCGCAAAGGTTATGCACTGGATGAAGCGGTGAAACAAATTCTGCCGAAGCATCACTATGATTTGTACTTTGTATTTGACGCGGATAATCGCCTGGCGCCGACGTACTTGGAAGAAATGTTGAAGACTTACGCGCAAGGTTACGAGATGGCGACTGGATATCGGAATGCGCGCAATAATAATCGAAATGTAATTTCGGCGGTGTCGGCGCTGACTTTTACGATGATTAATACGGTCGATAATCGGAATCGGGTGCGATATGGGGCGAATATTATTTTCTCGGGGACGGGATGTTTTGTAGATGGAAAGTTGGTAGAAAAATGGGGCGGCTGGCCGTTTCATAGTTTGACGGAGGATTATGAGATGTCGCTCTACGCGATTGCACATAACATATCGACTTTTTATAATGAGCGGGCGGTGTTTTATGATGAACAACCGACGCGCTATTGGCAGACGGTAGATCAGCGAATTCGCTGGATCAAGGGGTACTTCGAGGCAAGGCATGAGTATATTCCGCAGATGCGCAAGCAAAAGTATCCAGATAATGAGGGTAGCAGAATCCGGGAGCTGATCGGTGTGAAGCCTATTATTTGGCTGCTAATCGGTTTGGTTTGCATGACGCTTGGAGATGTCATAGATTTCTTGGTGATGGGAAGATGGCAGGTGATGCTGACAGTGCTAGTCGTAATACTGGGGATTGTGTATGTGGGGCTTTTGGTAGCGACGGTGATCATGATCAAGATGGAGAAGATGCACTTCACGCCCAGTATTAAAGTACGGACGGTTTTGTTTAACCCGATTTATCTATGTACTTACGTTCCCTGTGCGTTGAAGGCTTTGTTAATTAAAGACGTGAAGTGGAAACGAATTGAACATGGGCGTACAAAGAAGCGACGCTAACGAACTCTCTTAGCGAGTTGACGGAGGCGAGGCTGCAGGACGCAGCGTAAGTACCTGTCTGGTGCGAGTTCGATATGTGGGAGTTCGTAGTCGGGCGTATGATGTAGGGCAGTGGCGAGATTTTGCGGAAGTTGGAGAGGACGCCAGTCAATAATAGTATTTGATAGACCGTGTAGCCTAGCGAATTCACGGAAGAGCCAAGCGGAATCATCGTGATAGAGGTTAATGTAATATAACTTTTTGTCATCGCGCGGGAGATACTGGGCGACATTGGCGTAAGACTGACGGAGGCGTTCGATATTATCGCTACTATTGCTGCGGATTTCATTGAGGAAGTCTTCGTAAAAGGTGGTTTCGGTACGAGAGTTGATGATAAACTCACTAGTAATATATGAATCTTCATAGCAAAGTTGATAGAGTGCGAGGCGGTTAGGAATTTTGACTGTCTTGACAAGGATTCGGAGGAGGCTGGCTGCATCCCAACGAGCAGATGCATGGTTGGCGAGCAGCCAGATGAAAGCGCGCAAGATAGTGTCTTGATTGAGGCCGCTGGCTTGCGTGAGATTGGCATGGCCGTCGATGGTGATTTCCGTAGTAGGTAGTAAGAATGCTGAGCCGGCGCACAGTTCGAGCTGAGTATATAGTTGACAAGACCAGAGCTTGGAAATCTGCGAAACGATAGAGTCTGCTTCGGTGTGAGGGTTGATGGCGGGGTTATAGCGAGAATTTGCGCGAATTTGAGCGGAAGATTGATGGTATGAGTCGACGATTTGCCCTGCAAGAGTGCGGAGACCGCGCATGCGAACCGGGCGATAATGATAGGCGAGGCTACCGGCTGCGAGAGCGGCGGAATAAGCAGTGTGGCTGGCACTAATATGTAAGTTGGTTCCGAGTATGAAATTCTTGTTGAGTTGGGTAGTAAGTTCGGAGAAGCTAGGATCTGGTGTGTCAAAATCGGCGGTACAGACGCCACTATCGAAAATGTCGTCAATCTTGGCGATTTGGAGAATAGTTTTGACTTGGTCGCAGGTGAGATGGGTATTACTCAGACAATAAAGTTTAATTTTCGGCGAAAGCTGTTTAATGGCGGAGAGCTGAGCGACGAGATGACGATTAACCTTGGTGTTATCAACAATGAATCTTAGTTCATCGGTAATGAGTGCGATGAGAAGGTCGAGCTGCTGTTTGCTGTCTAGCTGCAAATTGTATTTGTGGCAAAGTAGGCTAACCATTGTTTCGATACAGAGATCGAGGCGGATGGGCTGCTCACTGTCCTCGAGGAGCTGTTTGGCGGAACGATACCAATCGCAGACTTCGTAATCGGTGATGTCGGTAGAGACGTATTGCTGGAGCTTGGGTGCCCAGATTTTGGAAAGTTCATAGCGCCGTAGCGAATCTGGCCAATAGTCGAACAGCAGAATTGTGTCAAAAATATCAATAGTGATAGAGGTGAGCTGATTTTGCTCAATAAGTCTAAGAAGTTTGTGATACAGGGTTGGCTTCATAATAATTCATTCTGCCCACCAGTTGTGTATATTATATATCAAAATGTAAGATTTGACAAGGAGCGAAAAATGCGGCACTATCAAAAGCCAATCGAAAACCAATCATCCAAAATATAATCTTCACCATGGACGCCGGCGGCGGCGAGGATGGGCTGGTATGGCTGAAACTCAGGATGGCTGGCAAGGAAAGCAGTAGCGGCAAAACGCATTTGTTTGAGCTTTTGCGAAGTGATTTGATCGAGACTGGAGCCATGAGTTTGCGATTTGCGATATTTGACTTCGGTGAAGTAGATTTTGTTATTTCTGGTAGAAACAATGTCGATTTCGTAAAGTTTGGTTTTATAATTATGGGCGATAATTTGATGATCGTGATTGATGAGATAATCCATGACGACATACTCCCCGTGTTGACCGCGATAAGTAGTGGTGTCGAGAGGGTTGTTATTTTCCTGCTCATAAGCTTCTTGATGAGCGGGGTCGACTTGTGCGGGAGTAACCCCAGTAATACTGGTTTCTAGTAACTCACTGATAGGACGGAAACTTTTGCGATGCTCAGAGCAAATGCCGAGCTGTGCGAGTGCTTGTTTGTGGGCGGCGGTGCCGTAACCGACGTGCTTTTCGAAACCGTAGCCAGGGTATTTCTTGGCGAGATCGATCATGTAGTTATCACGAGCGACTTTGGCGATGATGGAGGCGGCGGAGACTTCTTTGACGAGTAGATCGGCTTTCTTGAGTACAGTGACGCGGTTAGCGAGCGGGGTACTAGTGAGAAAATTGACGGTACCATCGATGATAATTTCGTCGAAAGGGACTTTGGTGGTGAGAATTTGTTTGACGGCGCGGCGGGCGGCAAGTTTAAGCGAATTGCTGAGGCCGTAACGATCGATTTCGGGAGCGAAAACCCAACCGAGACCAGTGGCGGCGGCTTTCTCTAGGATAATCGGGCTGAGTGAGGTGCGTTGCTTCGGGGTGAGCTTTTTGGAATCGGTGAGTTCGTCCGTCCAATCGGCCGTAGTCCCGAGGATGACGGCACCTATGACTAACGGCCCCGCCCAGGGGCCGCGTCCTACTTCATCTATACCTAAGATAGTTTTGGTTTTACTCAGCTTTGGCTTCCTCAGCTACAGGCTCAGCAGCCTTTGGCTCTTCGGCTGGCTTGACTTCGGGGAGGGCATTGACGGCAGCGCGGTCAAAAGCTTTGGCGACGAGACGAGCAGATTTGCCAGAACGTTCGCGTAAGAAGGAAAGATTTTTGCGGCGGACTTTGGCGCGGTGAACGATTTCGATTTTCTCAACAAGTGGATTGTGAATTAAGAATGACTTCTCAACGCCAACACCAGAGGCAACTTTGCGGACGGTAATGCGAGCAGTGTGGGAATCCTTGCGATCGGTGCGGATCACAACACCTTCGAATACCTGAGAGCGGAACTTTTCGCCTTCTTTAATCTTTTGGGTCACGCGAACGGTATCACCCGAGCGCACGTCGACAACAGCCGCTTTCTTCTGTGCGTCGCCGATTTCTTTCAAATCTGTAAAACTCATAATTAAACCTTTATATTACAACTTTTATTATTTTATCACACTTTTTCGATTTTGAGAAGCCCTTAGGGGAGATTTTTGCATTGCTTCATATCATTTTTACTTACAAATACGCTGTTTTCTCGGGTCGCGTCCCTCGAGCTCGTCGTCACGAGTCTCGGGCGCTCATCCTCGGTCGTAACCTCCGGGAGTCCCGAGAAAAAGATATTTGTAAGTAAAAACATTTAGCGCATATCATCAGATTAGTGCTGCTTAAGAGCTTCGCGAACACGTTCTTCGACGGAAAGGTTCGGGTCGACATCAGCTAGGGCAGCAGTAGCTTCTTTGAGCGGGAAACCGAGTGCAATAAGGGCGTCGAGAGCTTCGTCCTCTGGCCCCTTCGGTGCGGAGGCGATAAAGGTTTCGGTGCGGCCGTAGTGTGAGGGTAGGCCAACTTTGTCGCGGAGATCGACAATAACACGTTCAGCGGATTTCTTACCAACGCCGCTAGCCTTGGCGATAAAGGCAGTATCGTCATTAGCGATGGCATTACGGACTTCTTCGGGTGTGCTGAGGCTGAGGATTGCCATGGCGGCTTTGGGGCCGATACCGTTGACGGAAATCAACATCTCGAGAAGCTTTTTGGCGGCAAGGCTGAGGAATCCATATAAATCTTCGCCATTTTCACGGACGGAATGATAGGTATAGAATTTGATCTGATCGTCGAGATGAACAGCTTCGGCGTCAGGAGTGCTGATGGTGAGCTCGTAGCCAACTCCGTGGACGTCGACAATGACAGAATTAAGGAATTTTTCTGTAACGATACCGGAAATGTGAGCGATCATGGATTACTTTTTCAGTTTGGGGCTACAAATGCTAAGGATAATGAAAACGAGAACCGCCAAGCCGAGTGAGCCGAGCGAGAGATACATTGGCCAGAGAGCCGGCTCGGTTGCGACTTCTTCATCATCTTCTACGACGATTTCTTCGGAGCCATCAGAATCTTCGCCAGCAGAAAGTACGTCATCAGTCTCGCCGCCGGTAACGATAGGTAAGTCATCGGCCGGAGTATTGACCGGGATCTCATCATTGGTAGTGACGATGCAGGCTTCGTTGGTGGGATCTATTACGCAGTCGACTTCGTCTGCATAAGTAGCAGTACTTAAGAACGAACCACAAACTATCGTCAAGACTCCTAAAATTGCTATTTTCTCACCCATTGATGTGCCTCCTTATTTTATTTAATTTTAGCATGCTTAAACTAAAATAACAACTGCTCAACCATCAAACTTTAGCAGCAAAAGAATGGACAATAGCCACCGCGAGAGCGTCAGCCGCATCATCTGGCTTGGGGATAGTTTTGAGCTTGAGATGGACGCGCACCATTTCTTGCACCTGCGGTTTGTGGGCCATGCCGTAACCACAAATGGCGTTTTTAATTTGGTTCGGACTGTATTCGTAGATGGGGAGATGATGCTGCTTAGCCACTAGTAGGCAGATTCCGCGCGCCTCAGCGACGGAGATACCCGTGGTAATGTTTTGCTTGAAGAATAGTTTCTCAATGGCGACGACGTCGGGCTGGTTTTGCTGAATGATCTCATGGAGAGATTCATAAATATCGAGCAAGCGGTCAGGTAGCGGAGTGTGTGGTGGCGTAGAAATGACACCGTAGTCGAGCGCAGTCGTATTCTCAATGACACCGAAACCGCAAATACCGGTGCCAGGATCGATACCGAGAATTCGTTTATTCATTGACATAGTCTATTAAAGTTGAGCGGAGGTCTTTGACGGGGATGACGAAGGGGTCTTTGATAGTGGCGGGAGCAATGGCGTGAGTGAAGCCAAGCTTCTTGGCTTCGGATATACGTTGGTCGGGGCGGAAGGCGGAGCGAATTTCGCCTCCGAGACCGACTTCACCAAAAACGACGAATTCTTCGGAGAGTTTGCGACCAGCTGCGGCAGAAGCCATAGCGAGACAGATGGCGAGATCAGCTGCTGCGTCTTGGAGCTTCAATCCGCCGACAACGTTGATATAGATGTCTTTATCACTAAGTTTGAGCTTGGTGCGACGTTCGAGAACGGCGATGAGAAGCGAGAGGCGATTAATATCGAAGCCGGAACAGGTACGTTTGGGATAGCCGAAAGCAGTGGGACTAACTAAGGCCTGGATTTCAACTAGAATTGGGCGAGCACCATCAAGCGTGGCGAGAATGATCGACCCGTCCGTGTTTTGACGTTCAGCGAGAAGGGCGGCGGAGGGGTTCTTAACTTCAGAGAGGCCGGTCTGACGCATTTCAAAAATGGCGGCTTCGCTGGTGGAACCGAAACGGTTTTTGACAGCACGGACGATTTTGAATCCACCATAGCGATCGCCTTCGAAATTCAGCACGACGTCGACAAGATGCTCGAGAACTTTCGGCCCGGCCAGAGTACCATCTTTCGTGACGTGGCCGACGATAATAACGGCAGTATTGGAAGTCTTGGCGGCGCGGATAATGAGATTGCCACAGTTGGTGACTTGAGAAATGCCACCCGGAGCAGAGGTGAGCTCGGCGAGGCTGAGGGTCTGAATCGAGTCGACGATCACGAGCTGGAATTCACCTTCGGAGATAGTCTTGGCGATATCATTGGCGGAATTACTGCTAGCAAACTTTAAACGGTCGGAGGAGGCGCCGAGCCGGACAGCACGCAGCTTGACTTGACCGGCAGACTCCTCGCCAGAAACGTACAATACATCGTGGCTTTCGGCAACGTGAGCGCAAATTTGCATGAGGATAGTAGATTTACCGATGCCGGGCTGTCCGGATAGTAACGAGACTGACCCCATGAGAATGCCACCGCCGAGGACTTCGTCGAGATCACGGAAGCCAGTCGGTAGGCGACGTTTTTCGTCGGAGATCTCTAGATCTTTGATCTTGGCGTATTTGAGAGTTTGTCCAGTAGTTTGACCGCGAGAGACGGCGTTTTTCTGGTTCTCTGGAGTTTCTTCGACTTGCTCAATGAGAGAGTTCCAAGCTCCGCATTTTGTGCAGCGTCCGGTCCATTTAATATAAGTAGCGCCGCATTGTTGGCAGACGAATTGAGTATGAGATTTGGCCATGGTTTTATTGTAGCATAAAATGTCATAGTGCAGCTGATTCTCTTTAGATACTTATGCTTGCCAGAAAAACAAAGGTTTGATATGATAGATAAGTCGTTGAAGGTTAGGTCGATTAGTAGCTTTTACTGCTAGCCGGATGTGACGCAATTTAAATAGGAGAATTGATGCGTAATAAACCAAAACGTCCGATGATGCATCGCGAGAAGAATTTCCCGCCTGCACCTTGGCAAGAATTTATCGAGATTGATCCTAAATTCTAGTTTTATACGCGAAAAGCCCCATTTGACTAGTCATTTGGGGCTTTGTTGTTGCTCAAAGTGGTAACTTTTAGCTGGTTTTCTTTTCGTCGGTCTTAGTAGAATCTTTTTTGATTCCCTTTGCTTCGAGACGGGCGTCAATCTTTTCACGGAGCTGATCTAAAAACTCGGTGGTACTGATTTCGCGCTGGTCGATCAGCTCATCCTCAACATAGAAAGAAGGAGTCCACTGAACGTCAGCCTTCTTGGCCATTGCTTCGTCAAAATCGATTTTCTTCAATACATCTTTGCCAGCCATGTCGGTGCGGAATTGCTCAAGGTCGCCTTTACCCTCAGTAACTTGGTTGAAGTAAGTTTCGAATTGCTCTTGGCGCTTGTCGGCATCGGAATAATACCAATCATTTTGGTTAGTGAAGAGAATATCTTTATACTCTTTCCAGTAGCCTTGCTTGGCAGCAGCATTGGCGGCGGCTGCGGCGGCGGTACCGTTTTGGTGATAACTCATGATTGTAGTGCGAAAGACAATAGCAATATTATCGCCATATTCTTCTTTAAGCTCATTGATGTAAGGATTCGTTGGGGCGCAAGCGGTGCATTGATAATCGCCGTATTCATAAATGATGACTGGAGCATCGGCTTTGCCTTCGATATTCTCTGGCAGGTTGCCACTATCCTCGCTGGCTGCAATAATTGTCTGATGATCGTACTGACTATAATCAGTGCGATTCGTTTTAGTCTGCCAGACACTAATGCCAATCAAAGCTCCAACTGCAACTACAAGAATACCAATAATAATTCCGGTCTTTTTATCCATTTCTCCTCCATTATGAGTGCGTGCTCATTTAGGTAATTTGTAGTATAATTATATCATGGATGTGCTAAAGACAAAACCCTCAAAGCAGAAATCAGAGGACCCAGATAATTTGATGGAAGACTTCCGGAAGATTTGGGGAAATATAGTTCGGCAGACAAAGAAATTTCTTAGTATCATTGGGAAGGGTTTGGCGAATGTGCGGCGCGGATTCTTGAGATCGTTTACGCGATGGGCGGATCCGAAGCTTGAGCCATATCGGGAGCACAAGTTGCAGGGTGAAAAACCGAAACAGCCAGAAAAAGTGATCATCCAGGAAGAAGTTTATACGCCGGCCGAACCGGAACCGCCAGCCACGAGGGGGGATCTCTTCGCACTGATCCGAGAGGCACCGATGAACGTACTGAATGGTCAAGAGCGTAAGGCGATGTCGGCGGTGCTAGGGCTTTCTGATGTCTTAGTTTCAGAAGTAATGACAAGTGGGTCAAAAATTGTTTTCGTGGACAAAGACAAGGTGCTTGGTCCATTGATGCTGGATAAATTGTACCATTCAGGCTTTATCTTCTTTCCGGTAATTGATGGAAGTCAACGAATTATTGGCACGCTACAGACAACGCTGCTGAACAGTCTTGACATTAAAGATACACATAAGGCGGCGGAAGTGATGGATCCGCGAGTGTATTATATTCGGGCGGACTATACTTTAGAGCAGGCCTTGAAAGCTTTCTTGCGGACGGGAAGCCAGCTGATGATGGTGATCGATCGATACGAGAAGCTGGTCGGGATGCTGACTTTTGAGCAGATTATGAAATATTTATTCGACGAGAAGTTTAACGATGATTTTGATCGAGACGATGATCGTTTGGCGGTAGCGAAACGCAAGGGTTAAACTATTTAACTCTATTTACTTCAACGATTAGTATGGCGCAAGAGATTAAGTTGTATAGTTTTGTTGATGATTTAGGCAATGATGAGCATGACGCCGATTACGAGGCAGGCGACAATAATGCGATATTTACCGAAGCTCTGAAGTGATTTTGGTTGCTTGAGATAGCTAAGGACGAAGGCTAGAGCGAGCCAGCCGACAATAAAAGCGACTAAATTGCTTAATAACAACATTCCGAGATTATCAGCTAAGTAAATACGATTGCTCTCGGATAGAAGCATTTTGAGGCAGACTCCACACATGATTGGAATGCTGGCTAGGAAAGAGTATTCAGCGGAAGATTCGGAGTCCATGCCAACGATACGGCCAGCAATAATAGTGGTGCCAGAGCGAGAAGTGCCAGGAATAAGTGCGAGGATCTGAGAGAGGCCGATAATGAGTGCGCGGATCGGGGTGAGCTGATTTTCGTTGTCAAGCTTTGACATGTGCGGAATTTTATCAATGAAGATCATGATGAGGCCAACGATTCCCATAGCTCCGGCGACGGTGAAAATAGAGTTGAAAAACTCGGTGTTTTCGATAATATCGCCGAGCAAAAGTCCAGCCAGCCCAGCCGGAATTGTAGTGATGACAAGATTGATCGCCATTTTATAGTTACGCTCTTTGAAGACGTCGAGAATTATCCTCCAAATACGTTTGCGGAAGTAAAAAATAAGTGCCAATAGAGTACCGAGATTAATAAATTCAAGAAAGAGATGAAAATTCTCAGTGGGAAAATTGAAGATTTGACGGACTATTTCGAGATGCCCGGATGAAGAGACTGGAATAAACTCCGTAATACCTTGTACAAACCCTAATACTAACGCCTCAAATAAATCCATATACTCATTATAGCACACTTATGTATGCATTCGTTGCTAATGCGTAATGCTAAGGGTTGTTTTTGAAGAGGATTTTTCTAATGCGTTCTACTAGAGGGCGCACTTGGTCAAGATTAAGGAACCAGCCCGCGATAATATACGTGAGGAGTGAGACAAGGGTGATGAGGCAGAATTTCGGGAAGATAATAAAGAAGGAATCGTCGGTGGCCATGAGCGGGAAGAACTTTGTCATGGAGTAGGCGACACAGCCAGTAATGGCGGTAGCAATGGAAATTTTGAAAAAGTTGTGCCAGAATGTTTTATTGAGTAACTGACGGCGACTACGTTTCTGCAAGAGACTGAGCAGGATGACGACTTCGAGCACTGAGCCAATGGATTGCGCCCAGCCTAATCCTTCTGGACCACAACCAAGTAGCGTAAGAACAATGGAGAGGATAATGATGGTGCCGATTGAGACGATAGAGACGATGAAGGGAGTTTTAGTGTCTTGTTCGGCATAGAATCCTCGCGTAGCGATCTGAAAGACTGAATTAGCAAAGATGGCAATGACGAGCGTAGCGAGAATGGAGGAGATCAGGGTATCACCGCCATTCTTGATGAAACTCACGACGTAGCCGCGGGCAAAGAAAGCGATGATAGCAATCGGCATAGCGATCCAGATAATGGTACTAAGTGCAGTGCGAAAAGTCTTGCGATAGGCGCCGTCTTTGCCTTCACTGAGTTGTTCGGTAAGCTTTGGAAAGAAGGCAGTAGAGATAGCGGTGCCGACTAGGCTAACGGGCATTTGAGCGAGGCTGCTAGCTTGGTTGTAGGAGCGAAGTGCGCCGGCACCCATGCGCGAGGAGAGATTAGTGGTGACAATAGTATTAACATAGTCAATGCCTTGGTCAAGAGAGCGAGCGGGCAAGAGCTTGAGGATAGAACGGAAACCTTGATTGCGCCAGCTAATTTTAAATTCGTAATCGAACCCGAGACCGATCAGACCGATCAGGCTGACGATTAGCTGTAAAACTGCACCGAGGACAACACCGAGCGCGACGCCCATGATGCCGCCTTCGAACAACTGCCAACCAAAGATATTAATACCACCAGTAAACCAAACAATACCAATCAGGATGCCGACATTGTAGAGCGCGGGGGCAAGAGCATAGAAGACGAATCTACCGACAGCCTGTTGAATACTAGAGAGAATCGTAGAAATTGAAAAAAGGAAGGGGTTAATGGCGATCACGCGCATCATATTAATTGCTAAAATCATGCCTGACTCATCGAGACCTGGGCCGACGACATAGCGTACTAGCGGATCGGCAAAGATCATGATAAGAATAGAAGCTACTAACGTGAGCAAGGCCATGAGGTTAAGAATACTCGAGGAGAGCTCCCAGGCGGATTTCTTATTACCAGTAATCAGGCGTTGGTTAAAAACTGGGATGAAAGAGACTGCTAATGCCCCAGAAGTGAGAATGAAGAAGAGAAAATCTGGGATCGTAAAGGCGGCAGTATAAGCGTCGATGCCGGTGGGATACGTATCGAGATAATATGAGTTGAGTAGACGATCACGAAAGATGCCTAGAAGCGCCGAAATCAGGGTAGAGCCTGCGAGAACAATGGCGGCGAATTGTATGGACAGCTTGCGGTTCGCCAAAGCTACGACCGACTTAAATCGGAAGCGCTTTTTAGCCTTGGGAGGCTCCGGGATCTGTCCCACCTCAGCCATTAAAGCTCGTCAGCTCCATTTAGATATGGTTTGAGCACTGCAGGGACTTTGAGTTTTCCGTCAGGCTGAGCGTAATTTTCGATGACGGCAACCATGGTGCGAGCGAGGGCGACGGCGGTGCCGTTCAGAGTATGCAAGACTTCGACCGAGCCGTCATTGCGGCGGACGCGGATATTGAGACTGCGAGCTTGGAAATCGGTACAGTTAGAGCAACTGGTAAGCTCGCGATATTTTTGGTCAAGCGGGGACCAGTATTCGATGTCGTACTTTTTAGCAGCAGGCGCGCCAAGGTCGCCAGCAGCAATATTAATGACACGATATGGGATACCAAGTTCTTGCCAGATTTCCTCTTCAATATAGCGGATCTGCTCGTGCATGTCCTTGGATTGCTCTGGTAGACAGAAAACATACATTTCTAGCTTGTTGAACTGATGAACACGGAAAAGCCCGCGGGTATGTTTGCCGTACGTGCCAGCTTCTTTGCGGAAACAAGCGCTGTAGCCAGCGAAGCAGATCGGAAGATCTTTTTCGTCAATAATCTCGTCCATGTAATAGCCGGTGAGGGGCATTTCGGCGGTAGCGATCATGGCGAGATCTTCGCCTTCAATATAGTATTCGTCACTTTGCTCGCTACTACGCGGGTTGAAACCGCAGCCTTCGAGAATTTTACTGGAGACCATGTCTGGTACGGTCATGAAGTTAAAACCGTGTTCGAGGACTTTCTTGAGGCCAAATTGGAGTAAAGCATTCTCGAGAAGCGCTAGGCCGCCTTTTAGATAATAGAATTTCGCGCCAGCAACTTTCGCACCACGCTCGAAATCGACCCAGTCGCGACTGAGGGCGTAGTCGAGATGGTCGACACCAGTAGGCTTACGGTCGCCCCAAGCACCGACTTCGACGCTGCATTCTTCCCCGCCAAGCGGGACGTCGTCGAAAATAATATTAGGAACACCTTTGAGCTGGTCGTTAAGATTCTTTTCGATAGCGGTGAGTTCTGGCTCTAGTGCGGCCAGCTCGGCTTTGATGCGTTTCGCTTCGGCGAGAATATCAGGATCAGGTTTGCCCTTGCCCATCTTGGCGGAGACTTCATTACGCAAGCGACGGAGCTCGTCGACTTTTTGTAGAAGTTCTCGACGCTGATCGTCAAGTGCTAAGAGATCGACAATACTAATATGGTAGCCTTTTTCACGTGCCGACTTTTCGACTAGTGCTTGGTTTTTCCGAATGAAATTAATATCTAACATAGTTTTATTCTACCATAAATTACATATAAAATATTAGGTTTGTTGCAGAATTGTATCTGCAGGCGATATGCGGTGAGGCGCTTACTACCAACCTCCCCCACCACCGCCGCCTCCGCCCCCGCCGGAGAATCCGCCTCCACCAAAGCCCGATGAGCTAGAACTGGAATTACTGGTCGTGGAGTGTGTAATACTGGATGTAACGGAGCTGCTGGCGGCCATCATGGCGTTACTAAATTCGCGCGCAGAGAAGGCCCCGACACCGACATACCAGGTTGGTGCGGTGACGTCGTCAAATTCATAGTATCTACTCATTTCGTTGAGCCAGCTTTTCTCGAGACCAAAGATGGCAGCATAGGGTAATAATTTCTCGTAAATCTTTACGACGCCTTGATGGGTCGTGTCGGCACCCTTGACACTTTGGAGCATTTGAAGACGATCGGCTTCAGCCATTTTCATGTAATGCTGCAGTCCGTCGAGGTAGCGGGAGTAGTCGAGGCCTTTTTCGGTATGCTGAACGAAAGGAGCGTTCTTGATACCGACGATAAACGTGACTATAGTGGTAGCAATCGCGAGGATAATGATAATCGGAGGAAGAAAATCTTCGCCGACCAAGGTGCGATATGGCGCGCTATCTTCGAAGACAAACATAAATATGAAGAGCCAGGCAAAGAACCAGATGCAGGCAGCGATAGTGAGGATGCCTGGCCAGTTGCGTGGCTTTTTGCCGTTTTTATCTTTACGCCGAGGATCAATGATGAGACCTTTACGCTCGAGACCATCTTGGACGCTTTTGTCGAAGCTGTTCGCGAGGCCAATTAGACTCGTACTAGCCCGGTGTGTTTCGACAGTAATTTCTTGACCTACCTGCAGGTCGGCACTGGTGCCGGCGAGAATCTTAAGTACGAAAGTCTGCTGACGATTCAGCATGTCGCTTTTAATACGGACTTTCCAGAGAGTCTTTTTGTTACCAAAGGCAGTAGTAGCTTCGGTTTTGATCATTTCAATTTTGTGATTAACGGCGAGCTCAAGGAGCGTAGCAACTTTCTGACTACTAGTAGTGTTTCTGCCGATGTAGTTTTCAGCCATTTCGGCGACGGTGAAATCGGCAGGTGGAGTATATTCGGGTTTGATGAAAAGATTTTTATAGTATTTGCGTTTGGCGGAAGTCTGCCGCAAGCACAAGATAATCAGAATAAACATACCGAGGCTGCCGATGACGATGCCAATGGTCGCAAAAACAAGTTTGAGATCGAAATGTTTGGGTGGCATGGCGAAGGTGCCACGATTAAACTGGAGGTCAAAAGTTAGGTTTTCATAAGCGCTCAGTCTATCAGTACTAAACTCTACACCGCCAGCACTTTCATGTGCTCCCCAGGTGAGATTATCTTGAAATTCAGAAATTTTGCAACGACTTTGACCACTATCGCCATAACGACCGACATAACAAGAAGCTTCGCCGGTGTAGCTTTGGGCAATATCGTTGTCAAAATAGACGCGAGCGGTAACGTGATTAAAACGTTGTGGCCAATCGTTGCCATTAGCGTCCCAATATAGCTCTTGCCACTGCTCAAAATCGGTAATAACATTGCGAAACTCGTAAGTCAGAGTATAAGTCTGCTCGCCGTGGATGTATTCATTGGCGTCGCCGATGTAGACGTAAAAATAACCGTCGCCAACTTCGACATCGCTGACTTTTTCAGTAATACCATTACGTTTGACATCGATTTGGATCGTGTCGTCTGACTCCATTGTAAGGTTGTGGCCATTTTGGTTGGTGAATGGGATTACGCGAGTGATACCGTGATTTTGATCATAATCTGGAAAGACGGCGACGAGTTCTTCAACGACGCGGAGGCGGCTGGTGCCGTCCTCGGCGCGGTAGAGATAGTAATTGGCTGTGAAATCATCAAAGTAAAAGTTATTAGCCGAGCTAGAGACGGCATGGGTCGGTAGAGTAGATAGAAAAGTATTCGCGAAGATGCCGAGGGCGGCGAGGAGACCGGAAATAGTACGGCGGATGTTAGGCATGTTCGACCTCGCGGATAGTGGCCTGGATGGCGTTGACGGACTTTTGAAACTTGATTGCTTCGGACTCGCTGAGATCGAGCTCAATGCGGCGGATGATGCCAGTGCGACCAACGACGGCCGGGAAGCCATTATAGACATTAGCATTATCATCGTATGATGAGACGGATAAAACGCGGCGTTCGTCATTTAGAATGCAATTCATAATGCGTACTACACAGGCACCGATACCATAGTGGGTGGCGCCCTTACGCTTGATGATCTCGTAAGCTTCATTGCGCACGGAAGTTTCGATTTGCGTACACTTGGCGGTAGAGAGCAACTTGGTAACTTTTTCGCCGCCAACATTGGCGCTAGACCACAAAGCAAATTCACTATCACCATGCTCGCCGACCTGATAGGCATGGACGGATTTCGGGTTGACGCCCAGCTGTTCAGCAATACGGAAGCGCAATCGTGCAGAGTCTAGTACGGTGCCACTGCCGATCACACGTTCGGCAGGGAGACGCGAGTATTGCTGAGTGAAAAAAGTGAGAGTGTCAACTGGATTGGCGACTACTAAGAAGATACCTTGGAAGCCAGAGGCCATGACTGGGCCGACGATACTCTGGAGGATTTTGGCATTTTTCTGCACGAGATCGGTACGAGTCTCGCCAGGTTTTTGATTCACGCCGGCGGTGATGACACAGATGTCGCAATCTTTCGCATCGTCATAATTGCCGCTACGAATCTTGAGATAGCTCGGCGCGACAGCGAGAGCGTCGCAAAGGTCCATCACTTCGCCCTCGGCGTCCGACATGTCGAGATCCGTTAAGATTATTTCTTTGACTGGTGTACGTTGGTTCAGCAAAGCGAAAGCAATGCTGGCGCCCACATTACCAGTCCCTACGATCATTATTTTTCCACTCATATTAATTTAATTGTAGCATAAAAATTAAAACGGTGCGGGTTGTTTGCTGACTAAGAATAGACTTAGCGAGATCTATTGTTATTCGAAAATAGTTTGCGCATGGAGATCGGAGAGTTCGTCGTCATTCAGTGCACGAATGAGGAGACTGCCGTTTTGTTGGTCGAGAATGAAAGGGCGAAGTTCTTTAATCGTGAGTTCATAGTCGGCATCGCCGAGAATTTCGTTTTGGCTATTCTGAAAAACTATTTTCCATTGGTGGATAATATCGGTATTGAGCTCGAAATCTTCGGCTGGACTAAGCGAGAGAATAGTAGGAGTGTCGCTAGCGAGCGTAAAAGCACCAACGGTATTCAGATCTTCATCGACGAAGCCCATCGGCTCCGCGACGGTGGCAGCATTCCACTCTTCTGCGAAGTTCACTTATTCGCTCCGGGCTTTGATAATTGGGAACGGAACCGCTTCGCGACCGCTAACGCCTTCGAGCAACCAGAAGTTGCGCTCGCTATTACCCCAGCCGCAGGCAGGTGGCATACCATATTCGAGCATCTCGACGAAATCCATATCGAGCATCTGCGCTTCATCATCACCATTATCGCGCATGGCTTGCTGTTCTTGGAAGCGTTCGAGCTGATCCAGCGGATCATTCAGCTCGCTGTAGCCGTTCCCCATCTCGGTGCCGGCAATAATCGGGTGGAAGCGCTGAGTGACGAGCGGATTCTCTGGTAGAGTTTTCGCTAGTGGGCTAAGTGCAAGTGGCTCTTCAATCAGCCAGTACGGGCCAGCGGAGGTCTTACGGATGAGCTTCCAGAGATTATCAATAATACGAGAATCGTTGGCTTGCGGATCAAGAGTGACGTTATGTTCTTTCAGAATCGCCAGAGCGCGTTCACGATCGAGCTGGAAGACATCAATATCGAACTTCTCTTTCAGAAGGTCAGAATATTTAATACGTGGCCATTCGCAATCCAGATCGACATCGAACCCACCGACGTGGAATTGCAAAGTTCCCCAAGTCTGCATGGCGACATATTTAATCATTTCTTCGTAAAGTTTCATGCCGTCTTCGTAATCTTCGTAAGCAGCATAGCTCTCGAAAGCTATATGCTCGGGCAGATGCTCATCGTCGACGCCTTCGTTGCGGAAGCGCGGACCGATATCGTAAACTTTTTCAAAACCGCCACCAAGTAGACGCTTGAGTGGGAGCTCCTGGGAAATGCGCAGATAATAATCAGTATCTAGTGCATCCATGTGCGTAACGAATGGATTAGCATCGGCACCTCCAGTGGTTAGCTCGAGGACTGGGGTATTGACTTCGATGAAGCCGTGCTGATTCATGAAATCACGCGTAGCTTGCCAGAATTTCGAGCGACGCACTAGGCGTTCGCGGACTTCGGGATTCACATTCATATCGACATAGCGGCGTCGGTAGCGCTCTTCCTTATTCGTCAAGCCATCAAAACCTGGGAGTGGGCGTAGAGCCTTCGTGAGCAACCTTACGCTATCAGCAAATACGGAAATCTCTCCGGTGCTGGACTTACCGACTTTGCCAGTAGCTTCAATGAAGTCGCCCGTATCGAGGAGTTTGAGTTGCTTAATGCCGAATTGACCCGCTGGCACATCATCTGTCTTTTGCATGAAAATCTGAACCTCGCCGTGATAATCGCGAATCTTTACGAAAGCGATCTTGCCAAATGAGCGAATCGCTATGATACGGCCAGCAATACAGACTTCCTGGCCATCCTTCTCATCAAAGTGGTTCAGAATGGTAGAAATCTTGGTATTGCGATGAGATTTGGCCGGATATGGATCGATCCCCTGCGTGCGGATCTCGGCCAGCTTCCTTAATCTTTCATCACGATAATCACTCAAAGTAGTCATAATGTGTATATTATATCATACTTCGGCGAATCTGCGGGGTTGTCTGGGGCTAATGACCCTACTTTGCCGCTGAGGTCACGGTAACCTCCGTAGCATAAGTTCCAGCCGGTAGAGCGGGAGAGATGGAGATACCGACTTGATAAGTATGAATCTTTTGGCTATCTACGCCATCAGTAATGGTTTCATCATAAGTTTTAGCTTCTTCGGTAATTGGATCATAAATACCAGTATCACCATTCCAGATCCCCCAAGCGTTATTGCCGGGTTGTACTGGATTAGTAGATGATACTGGAGAGATTTCTGCAGTAGTGACTTTAGGATCTTTGAGTGATGGTTCTACTGCACTGAGTAATACTTCATGTTCGCCATTACTAGTAACTTTCGCAATAATGGTGCCTTCAGTAATCCTATTAGTTTCAGCAGTATCACTCATACCAGAAGCGGCATCAATAGTTATGACGGTGGGCATGATGACGTTGATATTGCTATCTTTACTCTCCTCCCACATGGGTTTTTCGATTTTCTCTAGCCCACCTAGAGCGATACACCGTACTGGTAAACCGCCGAGGCGACCGCTACTATACATGTCAACATTGTTACTGTCGAAGCCCAGACGGGAGGCATATTCGGAGTTATGCACCGTGCGCGACCAGTATTCACCGTCGGAGCCCACACCGCCATTGCGGCCGTAAGTGACAGAGCCCGCATATGGGAACTTGTACTTATCGCTTCTAATCTTTGTAGAGCCATCGGCATTATTGCCAATATTTGCCCTACTTAGCATATTCCTATATTCTGAGTCTGTTGGCAATCTCCAGTCTTTCGGACAAACACTGTTGCCATTGACGCCACCTACTTCTCCACTCGTGACGCTACTAGCAGCAGCGCCGGCCGTAGCCGCCGTGAAGGAATAGTATACGCCGTTAGTGCTAAATGTATTAGTATCATAATATGATTCTGCTTTATAATAATCACTCGACGAGAAGTTTGTGCTACTAAGCGATGTGAGTGTCGTTGGCATAGACCAATCGCTAGAAACATTCGAATCGTTAGACTTCAAAGTCTTACCACCAGTTAATCTTAGGTTCTCTTGCATCCAACAATTTCCGTCTTCTAGTTTGACGATAGTGTAAGAATTAGGGTCACGAGAATCCTTAAGCGTCGCCGTATCACCAATGTCCGTGTTCGAGCAGATTTGCTGGGTCATTTCTTGCATATCAGAAATATCGTGAATGGTGCGAGAATCGCCGGCAGCATAGACTATGGAAGTTTCTGAGGAGGAATTAATAATAATTGTACTTCCCAAAAGTAAGACTCCAATACTAACAAAAGCAAACAAATATTTACTATTATAAGGTTGATGTATTTTTAGCATGGAGCCCTCCTTTTGGTCAAATATTTTGCCCTCGGAGGCTGTAACAAAAATGGCACCACGAGGGTGTACTAAACCTATAAGTCCCTGCAAGATAAAGATGCCTGGACCACTCCTGGTGCCATTTTTTAGCATCTTTGTTTGATCTTGCAGCTTATTTTTGCTATAGATTTAGTACATCTTTATTGTAACATAGAAATAATGTGCTGTGCGCAAAAATACCTCCGCGCTGGAGGTATTTTGTCAGTATTAATTGTGAAACCTATTCGATCGATTTAATAGTGACTTTTTTGCCGTTAAAGGTGAAAGACTCGTCGACTTTGCGGCCGAGAAGTTCTTTACCGATCGGCGATTCGTGAGAGATCTTGCCTTCGAGCGGATTTGCTTCGACTGGGCCGACCATCGTGTAGGTGAACTTCTTACCGCCCATACTAATGGTGACGGTAGAACCGATATTAACTTTGTCGCTCTTGCGAGTGCGGATGAGGACGGCGTTCTTCAGAGTGTCTTGGATCTCGAGAATACGGTTTTCGACTTTGTTTTGCTCGGCGCGGGCGTCCGTATATTCTTGGTTCTCGGAGAGATCACCAAAAGCACGAGCGGTAGCGATACGCTCGGCGATCGCAGGGCGCTGCGCAATTAGTTCAGCTAATTCTTTTTCCAAATCGGCTTTTCCAGCCTTCGTGAGATTAATCGTCTTTTTCATAACTCCCCATAGTTTATTACGGTTTACACTAAAAGTCAATATGGTTAAACGAAAATTCTTCGGCGCGATAAGTACGAGTTTCGCCAGTACTGCGCTTAGTGACTTCGATCTGATCTTGCTCGAGGTTACGGTCAGAGACGGTAATACGATACGGGAGGCCAATTAGCTCGCTATCGGCGAATTTCTCACCCGGGCGAACGTCACGATCATCAAAGAGAGTTTCGTCTTCGTGAGCATGATAGAGAGTATTCGCAAACTGCATTCCTTTATCGCCAATGCCGACAAGATAATATTTATACGGAGCGACTTGTTCAGGCCAGATGAGGCCCTTATCATCAGAAAACTTCTCGGCGATGACTCCCATCACACGCGAGATACCGATGCCATAGCAACCCATCAAGACGGGCTGACGACGACCATCTTTGTCGGTGAATTGTAGACCGAGCGGCTCAGAATATTTCGTCTTGAGGGTAAAGATATTGCCAACCTCAGCAGCTTTGGCAGACTGGAGCTCTTCGCGTTTGATATTAAATTCCGCGAGAACTTCGTCATTGAGGACTTCTTCATTCAACACGATACTTTTGTCGGTGTTAAAATAAATTGTATCTTCACCGACGTCCGTCAAAGTCTGGAATTCGTGACTATACTTCGCGAAAACTCCACCACTAGCGAAGGTCTGGAAAGTATCAGCGCCGATCCCGAGGCGATCGTAAATATTCTTGTAAGCCTGCTCGACTTTGTGATAAAACACCTCGTGATCCGACTCAGTGGCAGAGAAGCTGTAGAGATCTTTCATGATAAACTCGCGCGTGCGCATGATACCCGATTTCGCGCGCAGTTCATTGCGAAACTTCGTCTGGATCTGGTAAGCGGCAACCGGAAGATCTTTATAGCTTGAAATATAAGTCTTCATGAGTTCGGTGATCGGCTCTTCGTGGGTCGGAGCGAGGCCGAGCTCGCCGCCGGCGGCAAGCTCAGTCTTAAACCAAATATCCATCTTTTTAATATCCCAACGGTCGGTCTTTTGCCACGGCTCGGGGTTTTGTAGAGAGGAGAGCAAGATTTCTTCACAACCAATCTTGTTTAACTCAGCGCGAACGATATTTTTGATATTATCGAGGACGCGCAGCCCCAAGGGTAGATAGTCATAAATTCCAGCAAGCTCCTTGTGTACGAAGCCAGCGCGGCTGAGGTTTTGAGCGCCGCGGGCGGTCTCGTCTTTGGGCGCGGTGCGGAGAGTTTTGACAAAAGTTTTACTAAAACGCATAATACCCTATATTATAGCACAGATTAAATATTGTGCTGTCGTATCGTGTAATTATCTTGACGAGCCTGGACTAGATAGCGATATATAATAAATAGAAGGCGATGCCATTGCTCAAGATATGTAGGAGCATACCGCTCCAGATCGTGCCGGTGATCTCGCGGAGACCGCAGAGGATGACACTGAGTGCAAAAGTGCTGACACCGACATTCCATTGGCCATGGAGTGTGGCGAATAATAATGACGTGAGAATGATGGAAACTGGAATATTCCATTTATCGCGAACCTTGCCATAGAGCCAGCCGCGCATGATGATTTCTTCGGCGATCGGCGCGATAAAGACAATGGCGAGCATAGCGATAATGCGGTCGGCATCGGTAATGAAGTAACTGAAACCGACGTCTTGCGCTTGGTCGACGTTAAACCAAGCAAAACCGCTCATAATCGTAGTCAGTACGGTCGCCAGGACGCTATACAATATATATCCGACTGGAGCGAGGCCGATATCGACGAAAGTGGGAGGATGTTGCATACCGATAGAAGTCGGGGTAGTTTGGAGCTCCGATTCGAGCTGCTTGGCGAGTCGGGGGTGCTTCTTGCTGCTGTGCTTATGGTAGCTATCCACGAGCTTAGGCGGGACCAAGATTACCATAGTCAGAGTCAACGCATAAGTAATAATATAATAGACGAGTGTCCAAATCGGCTTCTGTAAATCAGTGCCGAGGATCCAGGCCATTGGAATCGCGACGACGTATTGACAAGCAATCGTAGAGAGGAGCGCCCAGGCGAGAACGAAGATCGTGAAGAGGACTTTCGCCTTGGTGATTTTATGCGGACGAGAGGATGAGGGCTTCGGGGTAGCATCCGAAGTATTGTTCTCTGGCTTTGATGTGTTTTGAGCGGTAGTTTTTGCCATCTGCAATACCTAGAACAATTTAACAATATCCAAAGCTGTAATGATAACAATTAGAGCGAGCAAGACCATAAAAGCGCGCGAGACGATCTTTTCTTCGATTTCTTTGGTGAGTTCTTTGTGGCGAAGCTTGAAGATGGCGTAGAGAAGCCATTTGCCGCCATCGAGAGCCGGAATCGGCAAAACATTCATACAGGCGAGGGAGACGGAAATCAGTGCGGCGAGAAAAGTTAGATTAGAAATGCCAGCATTCGCAAAGGCTGGGAAGATGACACCTATAATCCCGACTGGGCCAGATACAGACTCGCCAGCGGCGCCAATATCAGTACGGCCAGCCTCGCGGACTTCGTCATTGAAGCTAAACTGGCGCGCGACGCCTGAGACGAGATTCCAGACGAGCTGACCGAGGCTCTTGAAAGTCTCGCCAGTGAGCTGTACAGTGAGACCAGCGCCAACGATCGGCGCAGACCAGGTCGAGCGGACGAAGACTTGGCCATAGCCGGCCATTTGGACACCGAGGACGTATTCGGAGCCAGATGGATTGAGCTGGGCGGTAAGTTCTTTCTCCTCCTCGCCGCGTTTGATGAGATACTTTGCTTCCCTACCGGCGTACGTATTACCATAGGAGGTGACGTCAGCGGCAGTGCGGACTTCGGTATCACCAGCCCTCAGAATAACATCATCTTTTTGGAAGCCAGCTTTAGCAGCAGGAGAATCTTCCATGACGTTCTCGACGACGATACTAGAGCCGGTGAATTCTTCGTGAGCGTCGCTCTTGATCTGGAATTGATTCTCGAGGAATTGCGGCATACCGGTCCAGGCTAGAATCGTCAACAGTACGAAGGCGACTAGCCAGTTCATTAAGACGCCGCCGAAGAGAATCTTAGTCTTCGCCCAGAAACTAGCTGCACCAAAAGTACCTTTGCGCTTGTCAGCGGCTGATTCCCCATCCATGGCGCAGAAACCACCGATCGGTAGCCAGTTGATGCTAAAAATTAAGCTATCTTGCTTTTTCTCCCATTCGGACTTTGGGATGCGAACCCACTTGGTCTTTTTCTGCCCGTCGACTTCGACTTCTTTCTTCACCCAGGCGATCGCACGGGGCGGAAAACCGATGCCGAACTCATTAACCTTCACGCCGTTGCGACGAGCCATAATAAAATGGCCAAATTCGTGAGCGACCACTAGGAACATTAGAATTAGTAAGCCAACAATAATCCCAAACACAATACTCATATTTATTATTCTATCACAGAATATAATATATATGCTAAACTTCACTTAAAATAGCCACGCGAAGTGGCCATTTTAAGAATTGTTTATTATTTTCCGAACCGGCGTTGTCGCTTATTAAATTCGTCAAGAATAAATTGAATGTCAGCTGACTCGAGGGCGGGAAAATATTTATCAAGAAAGAGAAGTTCGGCATAGCTAGCACGCCAGAGTTGAAAACCAGAGAGACGCTCTTCACCGCTTGTCCGGACGATGAGGTCGCAATCAGGAACTTCTGGATGATAAAGATATTTGCGAAAGGTCTCAGGAGTGAACTCAGCCTCGCCAGCAGCAAGCATCTTCGCAGCAGCGTCAGCAATTTCCCAGTGACCACCGTAATTAAAACAGAAACAGACTGTGAGCTGATCGCCAGCTTGAGTCTGAGCCTCGACATCCATGAGCTTTCGCCAGAGTTCCGGATTAACTGGCTCGGGGCGGCCCAGGATGACGATACGAATACCAGATTTGATGGCTTTCTTGGCCAGCTGAGTGATCTTAGAGCTAACTAGCTGCATGAGATAAGTTACTTCCTCGGGCGAGCGGTCCCAATTCTCAGTACTGAAAAGATAGAAGGAAACAAACTTAACATCCGTATGCAAGAGCGCGTCGACAATCATGTCGAATTTGTCAGCACCCTTTTGATGGCCTGCCAAAGTGGGGAGGCCACGTTCCCTGGCCCAGCGACGGTTGCCGTCGGGGATGAAACCAATATGTGTAAGCTGGCTAGACATTAGATAGTCATGATCTCCGCAGATTTGGCCTTGAAAGCGGCGTCGATCTTGTCGGTGAACTCTTTGGTAAGTTCGTCAATATCTTTCTCGGCGCGTTTCTTGATATCTTCGGGCAACTCAGCGGCTTTGAGCTCTTTGCGAGCATCTTCGCGAATATTGCGAATCGCGACCTTAGCATCTTCGACTTTGCTAGAGGCATTCTTGACGATTTCTTTGCGACGCTCCTCAGTGAGTGGCGGAACTGGCACGCGTACGACTCGGCCATCATCGGACGGATTCAGTCCAAGAGTAGCATCGTTGCGAATCGCAGCCGCGATCGCTTGGATAGTACTAGGATCAAACGGCGTAACTTGTAGCAAAGTAGCGTCAACGGCGGTTATATTAGCGACTTGATTGAGCGGAGAAAACTGCCCGTAGACTTCAGCTTTGACACTCGCTAGCATATCGGGATGAGCACGACCAGTGCGGACTTTTTTCATTTGCTCATCGAAATGCGTGACCGCGGCTTCCATGGCAGTGCGATATTCAGTACTATCAAACATATATAATATATTCTCCTAAATAAATTTCTGTTGCAGCATGGGCTGCTTAAGCAAAATTCGCCTCACCAAGAGCGAGGCGAATCGTTTTAGCTATTCGGTAACGCCAAGCTCGAGACGTTTGAACTGGCGGACGGTGATATTTTCACCGGTCTTAGCGATCGCTTCTTTGATAAACTGAGCAACGGTCATGCTATCATCCAAGATGTATGGCTGTTCCATCAAGACTTTATCAGAGAAAGCTTTCTTAATCTGACCGTCGATGATCTGGTCTTTCATATTCTCTGGACCTTTGAAGTTCGCTTCGAGCTCTTTTTTCTTGGCATCCATGACGTCAGTAGGGATGTCCTCGAGGCTGACGTAGAGCGGGCTCATCGAGGCGACTTGCATCGCGAGCTTGTGAGCGAGATCTTTGAACTCATCAGTCTTCGCGACGAACTCGGTCTCACAGTTAACTTCGATAATCGCTCCGAGGCGACCGTCGTGGACGTAGGCATCAATAGTCCCCTCACGAGTCTCACGATCACCACGTTTTTCGGCCTTGGTCATACCTTTTTTGCGCATAGCATCGAGAGCTTTGTCGAAATCACCCTTTGCTTCGACGAGGGCCTGCTTCGCATCGGTCAAACCGACACCAGAGAGCTCTTTTAGTTTTTTGATTAAGTCAATGGTGATTGCCTTGGCTTCGCCGGCTTTCTCCTTGAATTCTTGACTCATGATTCCTCCTTTGTTTTAAGAAACTTGTTCGATAGAGGCAGCTCGAGTCTGCCTAGTAGTATCGCTCGGGATTATTCCTGCTTGCCTTCGCCGGCTTTGATCGCGGCTACGAAGTAGTCGAGCAACAGCTGGACGGACTTGATAGCGTCGTCATTAGCTGGGATGACGTAACTAATGTCGGTAGGATCGACGTTGGTATCGGTGATAGCGAAGACTGGAATATTGAGAGCCTTGGCTTCTTTGATTGCGTTCTTGTCTTGGCAAGCGTCGACCACGATGATAGCGGCTGGCTGCTCGGTCATTTCCTTAACGCCGCCGTAGCGTTCGTTAAGAGTGTCAATCTCTTCTTGATAGCGCTGGACTTCGAGCTTCGAGTAGCGAGCTTCGAGCTCACCAGAAGCCATGCGACGCTCGAGATCTTTGAGCTTCTTGATCTGCTTATTGACAGTCTCGACGTTGGTCAAGATGCCACCAACCCAGCGGACGGTCACATATGGCATATTGACGGATTCGGCAGCTTCCTTAGTAATATCTTTGAGCTGCTTCTTGGTGCCGACGAAGAGGATTTTCTTGCCGCTGGCGGCAATCTTAGTAAGTTCTGGCAAAGCCTTCTCGAGAGCCTCGACAGTCTTCTCAAGGTTGATAATGTGGCCACCCTGGCGCTTGCTGTGAATGAATGGCGCCATCTTTGGATGCCAGCGGCTGGTCTTGTGGCCAAAGTGCGCGCCAGCTTCGAGCAAAGCTTTCATATCGATATTTTTAGGATCGACAGTCATTTGGTATTCCTTTCTCTTAGACTATGGGGTCGATATAAAATTATATCAGGAAACCTCCCATAGCTGTTTCATTTGATATATTATGAGTTAATTATAATCTACTGGGCGGAAAAAGTCAAGCTAGAGAGTGTGCAATCTGAGAAAACAGGGTTTACAGTTCTAGAAAACTTTGATATAATTAGCCCTAGTTATGAGTAAAAAAGTTACACAACCGCAAGATTATCGCTATGTTGTCTTTGTGGATGAGGCGGCGAACTACAAGTTCTTGACTCGTTCAATGGCTCAGAGCGAGGAAACCATCAAGTGGGAAGATGGCAATGAATATCCGATGATTAAGGTTCAGATTTCTTCCGCTTCGCATCCTTTCTTTACTGGTGAAGAGAAGATTATCGATACCGAAGGTCGCGTTGACCGCTTCAAGGCTCGTGCAGAGCGCGCCGCTAAGCTTCGTGCTACGCTTGGTAATAAGACCAAGAAGGCTGAAAAAGAGGCTGAGAAGAAAGCAGCCAAGGCTGAAGCTGCTACGAAATAATCTAGGCAGGAGAAATCCCGATCAAAATGGTCGGGATTTTTGATGTGATGATGCAGAGTTTAACTGCTGATTTTCTAATCTTAGTCTGGGATTTGAATCTAATAAAAGGAATGGCGGCCCGAAGGCCGCCGTTTTGAGATTGAGAGGAAATGAAATAAAAATGAGTGTTGTTGGTACGCTTGTGGTAGAAAACTTATAGTCCTAAAGGAATGTTAGTCTTTCATGGCAAATTCGTACTCGTTCTCGGCCGTGATGTTACTGACTGTCGACCTGGTGGCCGAAGGCGCTCGTTACCAACCCCGATGTTCGCGATCCCAGCGGGCTTCCGCCATCTCGCGAGCGGACGTATACACGTGTCCGGTGTCCTGGTCGGTATACTGGCCGTGCGCAGAGCTGTAGTTGGCCAAATAGGCCTCTTTCTCAGTTTCGTGCGGACGACCTGCATCGTCATTCCAGGTGGTTCCCCAAGGATTCAATCATGTCACCTCTTTTCTACATAAAATCCCGTGCAAAATTGCATACACTAGCTCGGCAAATGAAACCGGTTTGTGTACATTCGTGATTATACTACACCCTAGGACTTATTGCAAGACTGCTCTGCGTGTCAATGAGTTTTACGATAAATTCTTTGACCTTTTTCATATTGCGAGTTTTATCGGCCTCAATGAATAATTCGTCATTATCGACAAAATCAAGCGTCGTGAGTTCGTGATAGACGGCTTGCATGATCGACTTGAGTTCAGCTTCGTCCGCATCATTATACTCGTAAACCTTGTCGTAGACGCGGCCGTCATCATCAGGAGTGACGAAGAGAATATGCCCACGTGTGACTTTGTAATTGCGATAATTGAGCGATAAGTTGAGCAGAATCTTGTAAAAGCCGAGTTGTAAACGATATTTATATAAGCTGGGCTGACTGTCCCACTTTTCTTTGTGGTAATTGCCGGTCTTGTAATCGTAAATCTCGATGGTCTTGGCCTGAGGGTCGACTTCGATATGGTCGACCTTGCCGGTGAGCGGGATGCCATCGAAATTCAGACGCTCGGCGGCGAGATTGACTTCGGCTTTGGCGCCTGGATGGCGGAGGATCTCACGAAACTCGGCGAGCGCAATTTGGAGGCTGTGCTCACCTTTATCGAGTAACTCGCGCTTTTCATCATCATTTAGAATGGCTTTTTTCGATTCGGTTCTAAAAAGTTCGATCGCAGTGCCGTCGTCAATACCCTGCGAGGTAACTTGCTCAAAGACGGTATGTAGGATATTACCGTAACAAATCGAGAAGTTCGCTGGCTCGCTCGGCGCACGCAAGACTCGTGAGCGATAGACTTCTTGTGGACCACTATAAATAATATCAATGAATTTCGTGAGATCGGTAGCGGAGAGACGATAATCTTTCATGCGCTCACGCAATAGTTCCATGGCTTGCGGTTCTAATTTATGATAGGCAGAAATCCAATTCAGCCGCATGGTTTCGATCTTTTGCGCAGTGCTGAGATCGGATTCATGATTGATAATTTCTTGCGCTGACTCGAGGAGGAACGGCGAAAGTTGATTAGTATCATCACGACTACTTTCCGATAAGTAGCGGAGTCGCTTAATTTCGCCACCATCTTCATTATGAATGGCGCTGGTCATGATGAGGTGTTCCTTCGCGCGAGTGATAGCGACGAAGAAGAGGCGCAGCTGCTCGTCGTCCGTAATACCAGTATGGCGTATGTAAGTCAAGTTCTTCGGTAGGGTCAGTTTATTATTGTTGCCGGTGCTTTTACCCCAGGCAGCATCATCGACGGAAGTAAGGAATACATGTTTAAACTCGAGACCTTTGCTCTTATGGCTGGTCATGACTTGGACAGCTTGATTACTATCACGGTAAATACTGATGCGCATGATGGGCGTTTGCGAGAGCTCGAAATCAGCAAGCGTCGCGATAAAATCGGAGAGATGGGGGAGATAATCGGACTGTTCAGGATGGAGACTGCGGGCATGAGCGAGGACTTTTTGCCGCAGAGTAGCGAGATTCTCGTAGAACTCCAAGAGCTCAACATCACTACTATGGGCCTGATAATACGCTAGGAGCGGCGAAGTCATAGTGTCGAGCGGAGCATTACCAATCAGATAATCTAGCCAGAGCTCGAGTGGCGCGGTAGTGGAAATTGTGGCGAGATGAGATAGAAGTTGTGCAATCTCCTCCAGCTGCGGATCACCAGCGAGATAGTCTAGGGCGGTCTTATCAGTGCCCCATTTGCGCTCGACAGCACTAAGGGCGACACTGGGTGAGACTTGCCAAAAATCATAGGAAAGGATTTCCAGTAAGTTCTCGACTGGCTGTTCACGGTTGGCGAGACGATGGATAAATTTCGCGAGATTAATAATCTGGGAAATCTTCGGGTCGAGCAAAATATTATCGCGTTTCTCATAAGTGACGTCGAGATTCTGAGCTTTGAGATAAGGTAGAATCGGCGCGATATTTTTATGCTTCGGAGCAATAATAGCGATATCTTTTGGATCTTCGCCATTGTCGACCAGCCGGCGAATTTCTTGGGCAATCCAATAATACTCGGCGACGCTACCTGGGAACTCGTGACGGGTGACTTGCGGGAGAGAATTGGTAGCAGAATGCGCGAGATCTTTCATAGAGCGCAGAGTTTTATCGACTTGATAATTCTTCGCGAAGCTATCTTGAATCTGCTCGGCAAGTTTACGAGAAAGACTGAGCACTTCGCTAGTGCTGCGGTAATTATCGAGCAAGGTAATAACTTTGGCACCGTAATGTTCTTGATAATCACGAAGATTCGAAGCATTGGCGCCCTGAAACTCGAAGATCGCTTGATCATCATCACCTACCGCCATGACGACAGGCTTCTCGTAATCGGTCAATAATTTAATGAGCTCAAATTGCGAGGCGTTGGTATCCTGGAACTCGTCTAGAAGAATATATTGGAAAAGCTCAGACAGCTGCATACGAAAACCATCATCAGTTTTGAGATAATTAATCGCGCACTCGATCATGTCGTTGAAGTCATAAAGGCCTTCATCATGTAGCTTTTGCTCATATTTTTCCATGATGTTGGCGAGCGAGGCGAGCTTTTTATTGGCAATATGATCTTTCAGACGATAGGATTTATCTTCGAGATGCTTGGGATCACGCACCCAGACTTCGAAGTTTTTATTCTTCCAATCGGAAAGCTTTTTAATCTTGGGCTTTTCTTCGGCAGAACTTTCTTTGATGGCTTGGTCGAGATCGCGAGCGAGGATATTTGCGATCGGCTCAACATTGGCAACGATCGGCGTAGACGAACTATGTTGGAGGAGAATCTCCAGAATCGGTTGATAAGTATTTTCGACGGCAGTTTGGAATTTCTCACGGGGCTTGAGCTCGAGCAGGATAGGTGAAATGTCGTAGCTGAGATCGAGGCTGTCTTGGATATTGCGCTCGGCGATCTTCTTCAGGTCTGCTGCGGTGAGGCGAGCAGCTTTGGCATTACTAATGGTAGAGAGAAGATCTTTCACATCGGCGTCTTTGAGAATGTCGAGCGCGGGTAGAGATTTTTGAATGTCATAAATGATTTTGTACTGAGCAGTTTCGTCGATTGCAGAGTCGAGCTTGCGGTCGAGGTGCTCAGCGTAATTTTTATAACGGTCGAGAATATTCGAGCCGAAAGCATGATAGGTGTGAATATTGACATCGAGGGCAGCCTTGCCGATCATAGTCTGCAAACGTGCGCGCATATTCTCGGCGCCAGCGTCAGTAAAAGTGAGGCACAAGATATTTTCCGGATTAACATCAATGTTTTGGAGAATGTAAGCGACCTTGGCGGAAAGCAGCTGAGTTTTGCCGGTGCCAGGTCCAGCCAGAACGAGGAGCGGGCCATCGAGATATTCGACGGCAGCTTTTTGCTCGGCATTGAGTGGCATTATTTACGCTCCAAGATAATCAAGTTCTCGAGATGTGGTGTGCGGGGGAAGAAGTTGTAAGGAATAACGGTTTTGATATTATATTTCTTTAACAACATTTGTACGTCGCGCGCCTGAGTAATCGGATTACAAGAAAGATAAACCACGGCGACGGGCACTTGTTCGAGAATCCTAGCAATTACGCTCGGCATGCAGCCGGCACGCGGCGGATCGACGATGACAGTCTGGTCGGGCTGAATGTATTCCAAAGCATCCTCGGACTTCGCCAAGACTGGGGTTGCTATAGCTCCCTCGCAGTTGTGCTCTAATTCGCGATAGGCGGATTTATCACATTCGACAAGCGTGAGATTACGGTCACGAGCTACCGAGAGACCGATCGTGCCAACGCCAGCATACAAATCTAGGACATTGGTCGTAGTAATATGCTGCTGAATCTCGCGCAGTACCATTTCGTAAACTGAGAGATTAATTTGGAAGAAGCCATTGGGTGAATAAGTATAGCGCTGACCGAGAATCTCGTCGGTTAATTTCGGGAAGACGGGATGTGGCTTGTGATTTTCAAAAAGTCCACCGCTAACCTTGCCAGTTTGGTCGCAGCGCAGCAAAAGTGATTGGTATTTGCGAGCTTCTTCGTGACGAGCGTTAAGCTGGTCAATAATTTCGCTAGCAGCACGCCAGATTTCTGGCCGCTCGAGGCTCGATTGCGTGATTGGGACTTTGTGATGCGTACCGCGCTCGCGGATGGCAGGATAAATCTTCTGTTCGTCGATGCAATAATATAATGAATATTCCATTTTATTACGATAGAAGAAATCTTGACCATCAGTCTGGACGTCCGCAACGTCAATATCATCAAGGCGAATCTTTTGCTGGCGGAAAATTTCTAGTAGAATCTCACGCTTCTGCTCTAGTTCATATGCGTAGTCGAAAATCTGCCATGGTGAATTAGCGAGATAATATTCATCGCGGGGAGTAATGCGATGAGGCGAAGGCTGCGAGATCTCTTCAGCGATACCTTCGGCATAGCTACTTTTGCCCTTCGTGATGCGCCACTTGGTGACAAGCTCGCCTGGTAGGGCACCCCAGAGCATGATCTTTTTACCGCTCTCGAGCGTACCGATGCCTTGACCGCCAGGAATGAGCTTATCGATGTGGACTGGGGACATTATTCGTACCTCAGGGCGTCAATCGGATTCTTATGAGCGGCTTTCCAAGCCGGGATCGTACCAGCAATGAAAGCGATCAGCATAATAACTAGCACAATTGGCAGAATAGTCATAATCGAAAAATTGAAAAGGTGGAATGTCGGAAAGACTTCGAGGAAACCGCCGGGTTGATGGACGACGAAATTCACGATATTGCCGGCAACCATAGCGATAGCAACTCCGAAGAATGACCCCCAAAAACCGAGTGAAATCGCTTCAAAGGAGAAGTTGAGGAAGATTTTGCCAGAGGACATGCCGAGGGCTTTGTCTAGACCGATTTCACGAGTGCGCTCTTCGACCGACATCAGGAGAGTATTAACGATACCAATCGCCGCGGCAAGCAAGGCAATGCCACCGAAGATGGTGAAGACAATCATAATTACGTCAAAGAACGAGCGGATCGCACCCATCATATCGGAAACTGTCATGCCATAGAAACCGTTGTCTTTGAGAGTTTGCTTGATTTCGTCTTCGGTATATTTGGAAGTGTCGAAACGTGTCTGGACAGCATAGGCAGTCTCGGCCATATCAGGAGGGTAGTTCTTAGTCAGTTCTTTATGAATCGCATCCTCTAGTGCTCGGCTGATAATCGAGCCGTTGACAGCGACGATACCTTTAGCTTGGACGCCAACGATTTTTGCTTTGAACTCTTTAGCTTCTTTGGTTACTGGGTCAATCGTGGTAAGGGTAATAGTTTGACCAAGCGCATCTTCATCTGAAGTGAAGCCAAGAGCTTCAGGATATCCAGCTTGTAGCGTAATCTCGTACTGGTCAGTATCCTGCTCAGGCAAATGCCCCGCGGTAGTAGCGATGGTGAAGTCTCCCGGTGGCATTGCGCCAACCGTGATATTATACTTCTTGTCGGTATGGCTACTGGAGACATATTCGATGGCGAGCTGCTTCGCGATATAGATATTGTCAGCATCAATGCCTTCAATAGTTTTAAGTTTCGCTAGTTCGTCGTCGGTCAGGGCTGACAGAGTTTGATTAGGATTGTACTCGACCGGATCATCACTACCACCCATCATGGCACCCATCGCATTGACTGATCCTTCCGCCATAATCATAATGTAATCTTCCCCACCCAAGCTAGCAGTTTGATCGTCGATAAAAGCATTGACGCCAGAGTTAATCGCAGCATTAAGTATAATCGTAAAGCTACCAATAAAGATTGCTATAACAGTAAGAATCGTGCGCACTTTGTTGCGTAGTAGATTATGATTGGCGGTGCGAATTGTTTCAAAAATACCCATATTAAATCTCGATACTCACTTTCATTTTCCAATTATCATCATCTTCCGTGGACTTAGTGGTGATTTCGGGCGCTTTTGCTTTTTCATTAGCCTCGATTTTAGTGATAACTTCTGGGGTTTTCATCTTCCATTTACCATCTATCCATTCGCCCTTCGGTTCGTTTGGTAGGCTATTTACGATGTTGCCGTCCATGATACGAATCTGGCGATCACAAAGTCTGGCGAGGTCTTCGTCGTGAGTGACGATAATGAGCGTAACGTGTTTCTCCTTGTTTAAGTTAAAAAGCAATTCGATCACTTTGTCGCCAGTGGCTGAATCAAGATTGCCAGTCGGTTCATCAGCAAAAATAATTTTCGGGTTATTAACGATCGCGCGAGCGATACAAACGCGTTGCTTTTGCCCGCCAGATAGGTCGGTAGCTTTGAACTTCAGACGTTCGCTGAGTTCGACAGTCTCCAAGGCACGCTCGGCGAGATTGCGGCGTTCACGACGGCCGACGCCAGCGATCTTGAGCGGCAAGACGACATTCTCTAGCACGGTATCATTTGGATTCATGAAAAACTGTTGGAAGACGAAGCCAAAAGTGCGATTGCGCAGGCGGTTTAATTCGCGACCACTGAGTTTCGTAGAGTCGACGCCATCAATGCGGACGGTGCCAGAGGTTGGCTTGTCTAGCAAAGCTAGTAGATGCATGAGCGTAGATTTACCCGAGCCGGATTTACCGACGATCGCGACGGATTCGCCTTCGTAGATATCGAGGTCGATCCCCTTTAGCGCTTCAAAAGCGGTCGAGCGTTTGCCGTAGACTTTGACAAGATCTCGCACTTCAATGACTTTGTTCATTCTATTATTCTACCATATCTTTCTTAATCAAAACTAAACTATTTCGCATATTGCCAGATCTGACCGCTCGGAGTGTCTTTGACAGTAACACCCCGCTGGAGAAGTTCATCGCGAATATGATCGGCAGTAGCGAAATCACGTTTCAGCTTCGCGTCGTTTCGGGCTTCTAGGAGTTCGTGCAATTCAGCACTGCGATCAGGCGAATCAGCGCAGAGCTGCAGCCCGAGCAGAGCATCGACACGCTCCCAGAAAGCCAGGCTCACATTCTTCACTTCATCAATCAAAGCGCAGACTTGCGGAGAATTGAGATTATCGCTGATTGCATCGAGGAGCGGACGGAAATCAATATCTACACCGCCAGTTTGATAAGCTTCGGCGATGCGATTACGCCAATTCAATCTACGGATGCGTGCAGCTTCGAGATTATCAAAGTTAAAGTCACGCTCAGACTGATAATGACCTTGCAAGACCCACATCTTGAAGTCCATCGGTGAATAACCTTTGGCCGAGAGATCTTCGAGCGTCCAAATATTGCCGAGGGATTTGGAAATCTTTTGTTTATCAATGGTGAGAAAATTACAATGCAACCAATATTTGGAAAGTTTTTTATCGAAAGCGGCTTCGCTCTGGGCGATTTCATTCGTATGATGTACTGGAATGTGATCAATTCCGCCGCAGTGAATATCAATAGTCTCGCCGAGCTCGGTATGAATGATCGTCGAGCACTCGAGATGCCAACCGGGATAGCCCGGCCGACCGAGGTAGTCCCAGCGCATCGCGTGTTGCTCACCCGGCTGGATGAATTTCCAGACGGCGAAGTCAGATGGATACTTCTTCGCATCGGAGAATTCTACACGAGCACCGGCGCGCAGATGTTCGAGGTCGAGATTGGCGAAGTCAGCATAGTGTGGGAACTTGCTCGTATCATAATAAATCCCGTCTGGAGTTTCGTAAGTATAGCCCTTACTAGTCAAGATATTTACCAAGTCTTCGTCTTGAGCAATATAATCGGTCGCGCGAGCCCAGATTGCGGGCGGGACACAATTTAGCGCACGGAAATCTTTTTGGAAAGCCTCGATATATTTCTCGGCGACCATCCAGACCGTCTCGCCGGATTGACGAGCGCCTTTCTCAAGCTTATCTTCGCCATCATCAGCATCAGAAGTAAGATGACCGACGTCGGTAAGGTTAATCACGCGCTTGACGCCATAGCCATTGGCGAGCAAAGTACGCACTAATAAGTCCCAATAAATATATGCGGCGAAATTCCCAATGTGCGGCTGGCTATAAACAGTGGGGCCGCAAGTATAGATTTTAACTTCGTCGGGATTAAACGGTTTGAAAGTTTCGACTTTGCGCGAGAGGGTATTAAATAATTTCATGATGCATCTTCTTTCAGTAATTGTTTGATTCTTAATATTATTTTAGCACGTTTTCCGACGGAGATATCATGCTGACCGATGACGCTGATATATTTTAGATAACGAGGGTTACGGTTGGCGGCGCGTTTGAGATTTGAACTCATGACGAGTGGATCAAAATGTCCGTGAATAATTAAAGTGGGTCGATGCAACTTCACGAAGGTTTGATAGTTCGTGCGATTCAGGATAATATTTTCCATTGAGCGCTCGAACGCTTTAGTCTTAATATAATCACTGCGGAAACTACTAAACTTCTGAATGATTTTAGCGATGACTTCGGCGGCCGCAACGTCTTTGGCAAAGCTATGAATTGAGCGGTAAGATTTCGTGTAAATCTGGTCGGGCAATTTTGCGAGATCGCCAGCCATCAAGAGCGGTGGTGAGACTAAGATCAAGGCAGCTGGTTCGCGAGCTTTTTCGTAATTAGCGACGTAGTCGGCGGCAATCAATGCGCCCATGGAGTGTCCGACTAAGACGATTGGGCGATGGGCATGTAGTTTCTTAATGGAACGATGCAGTGCACAGTCGTAATCATGATAAGTATATTTCAGCCAGTCGGCTTGCAAGGATTTACCAAAACCGAGAAGGTCAAAAGCAATTAGCTCAACCGCCGCGAGGTCAGGATCTTTTTCACATTGGCGAAAAGTCGATTGCCAGGTGCTAGAAGTAGCGCTAATGCCGTGAAGAAAAATTACAGTGAGCTTGGGTTTGCGGACTTTGCGACGGTAAGCGACTTTCAGCCGAATCGGTATACGGAAGACACGGTGCCAAACCCAGGTAGCGGAATTATAAAGTTTGCTCGCCATCTTGAGCTTCGTATTCACTTAAAATGCTGGGCAAGATGCGGACGAGATCAGCCACGACGTCCTCGTAATGAGTGCCATAGGTACGAAAACCCGCTGCATAAGGATGGCCGCCGCCGCCAAAGTAACCTGCGATCTGCTCAGCGATCGGGAGTGAGCTGCGGATTTTGCCAGTCACCTTACCGTCCGGATAAGTTTTAACCGCGATACTTACAACCACACCTTCGGTAAGGCGGAGCTCTTCGAGAATTAGAACATTAGGATTATACTCATCGGAATATTGTTGAATATCTTCGAACGGAATGTGTACCGTAGCAAGCTTGCCGTCTAACGAATAATCGATGCGCTTAATCAAGTCGGCTTTGTAGTCGAGAATGCGCGGAGATTTTTTCATAAACTCGCGACGCTCTTCATCGAGTTTCGCCGGATCGGCGCCGAGGTCGATCAAATCCGCCATGGTGCGCATAGTATCGGCACTGACCGAAGCACTGACTAAGCCGAGCGTGTCGGACGAAATCGCGGAATAAATCGCGCAAGCAGCTTCCTTGTTAATCTCATAGTGATTAGCCTTCGCGACACGATAGATTACATTCGCACAAGCCGGCAACGGCTCAATGATGGCTTCGTGCGGGAAGTCGAGATCGTCTTCGGCTTCGTGGTGATCGATTACGAAAACCGGCTTCGTGTAGAGACAATTCTTAATTGCGGTATCTTCTAGAAGTTTTGATAGCAAAACACTGGATGCGGTGTCGACGATAATGTAACCATCGGCTTTGTAGTCGAACTCGATCTCAACGCGTGACCAATCTGGAAAATAATGCAAGTAGCGCGGAATGTCGACGGGGCAATATAAATAATTCTCCGTATCTTTCAAAATATAATCCAGTGCGATCGCCGAGCCAAGTGAATCGCCATCGGGATTCTCGGCCTGGATAATACAAAGGCGCTGCTTACCGTCTAAAAACTTCGCGAACTTTTCATACATAATATATATTATATGCTATCTAAGGGGATTTAGCAAATAATCAGACTGAGCTAAGCTTCTTTAGCATGAGCTTTGCTGGCAGAAGGCTTCTTGGCAGCTGGCTTTTTCGTTGATTTTTTCTTTGGGCGGGGCGTTTTCTTTTTGGCTGTCATTTCCGGAAAAGCTTTGACGAGACGGCGATTGAGCTTGCCACGGTTCATTAAGATTTCACGGACGTGGGCGGTGATTTCTTCAGTGGCATCCGACTGCACTGTGCCAACCGTGACGCGACAGACGATGACGAGCCAGAGCGACAAAGCAATATCGGCGAGGAGGGTAAGAAATAATACTCCGGCAATAATAAGACGAACCACAGGGTTGATGCTGCCGAAAAGTCCGAATAGTAAGGGGTTTATAACTTTGATCACGAGCACGCCGAGTACGCCGAAGCCGAGCAGATTTTCGGCACAAATCCGACCGCGAATATTGAGCGGTTTCTCGCTATAGTCCCACCAGCGAACATGAAAGAGCTTTTCCATAATATAGCTAGTAGCGTATTCGAGTACAGCACTAGCACCGACGGCTACGAGGAAGATTTCAATGATATTGTCGACATGCGCTAGGAGGAACGTCATGGCGAGTGCGCCGAAACCATAAATCGGACAAACTGGGCCAACCAAGAATCCGCGGTTGGTGGCCTTGCGGTTTTCGATACCAGTGACAATCACTTCCATGATCCAGCCTAGCACAGCGTAAGTTAAAAAGACGAGGAACCAAGTAGCGATCGTGCTAAAGACTTTCATGAGATATCCGATTCAGCTTTTGCTGATTGAGACTTCGTCGCGCCAACAATAACCAATGATAAAATCGTCAGGGCGAGAAAACCGACGATAAGAAGCCAGTTGATTTTTATCACGAAGAAGGACATTAAGACATTAGTTAGTCCGTGCAGTAGCATGCAGTAGAACACGGATTTTGTTTTATAATAAACGCAGCCGAGCCAGAAGCTGAGTACGAGTGCGCTCAGAGCAAACCAGCCGAACGGCATGCCTTGCTGGGTACTACCGCTAACGAACCAGAGTGGCAAATGCCAAAGTGCCCACACAGCCCCGACACAGAGCGTAGCCAGCGCGAAACGCAAAGTCGGATTCTTAATTTTCTTCGCGAAGACGCGCTCCATGAGTGGTTGTAAGGTACCGCGCCAACCCAGCTCTTCATTACCGCCGCCGAGGAGAGTACAGAAGATTAAGACGAGTGGTAGAATGTACCATGGCATCTCGGAATTAATTTGCATAGAGGAGAGCGCGATGATGGCGGTTTCTAAAACAGCAAATAGAATTAAATACCAAAAAGTCTTCGCATTATGCCCGAAGATAAAATTACGAACTTTGCGAAGGCTCAATTTACCATCGATACACATAAGGGCAGAAATCGTAGGACCGAACCCGCCAATACCGAACAGAATAATGCCAAGCGGACTCGCAAACTTAATGATATTGAGCGCAGTGAGGACAATTAGTATGCCCCAGCTAAACCAACTAATAAAGAATGCGATTAATAAATATTCTTGGATTCGCCATTGATCCAGATAACCTTTGATGGTACGCATTTTTAAACTTCGATTTCTCCAATCATTTTAATACTATCACTTTCAGGTAAGCTTTCGACGGATTTAAGTTTGCGTTCGATCTGACGAGAAGTAACCTCAGCGCTGCCAATCTTATTAGCAGTTTCTTCGAGCTTCTTCTTAGTGGCCGCTAGCAAATCACCAAACTTACTAAACTGAGTCTTCACAGCGCCGAGGGTCTGCCAGACTTCGGCTGAGCGTTTCTCGATGGCGACGCTGCGGAAACCCATAGTAAGACCATTAAGGATGACTGGCAAGGTTGACGGCGAGGAGATGACAACGTTGTGCTTTTGGCGGATTTCGTCGCTAAGGCCAGCGATGCGCAAGACTTCGGCGTACAAGCTCTCAGTCGGTACAAACATCACACCAAAGTCCGTAGTCATCGGCGGGTCGAGATATTTGGTGGAGATTTTCTTCGCCTGCTCTTTCACATCGTTGGCGAGAGCTTTGCGATAGAGCTCAATGTCGGTTTTATTGCCTTTTTCGTAGGCATCAAGCAGGCGTTCGTAATTTTCGATCGGGAACTTGCTATCGATCGGCAGGAAGACGGTCGCATTATCGGCGTCGTCTTTGCCAGGCATCTTGATGGCGAACTCGACACGATCGTTGCTGCCCTTCTTCGTAATAATATTTTCTTCATATTGACCCTTCGCCATGCAATCGGAAATGATGTTGCCAAGCTGAACTTCACCATAGATCCCACGGGTCTTGACACCCTCCATGACTTTCTTCAAATCGCCAACACCATTGGCGAGCGTCTTCATTTCACCGAGACCTTGATAGACCTGAGTGAGCTGACCGGAAATTTGTTTGAAACTTTCATTAAAACGGTGTTCGACGGATTTTTGCAGCTTCTCATCAACGGTCTCACGCATTTGGTCGAGCTTGCGTGAGTTCTCATCCTGCAGGCTCTTCACTCGGCTATCGACAGTCTTCTGGATGTTCTGCAAATTATCGGAAATTTCTTTACGACTACCCTGGAGGTTCTCGGTGATTTCTTTGCGGTTCTCACGAAACTCTTCGGCAATCTTCGGCGAAAGTTTATCAAGTTCGCTCTCGACCCGAATTAGACGTTCTTCAAGCTTCGAGGTATCGACATTCGGCGCAGCAGGCTTACGCAACACGCTAAAAACTAGCAGCCCGAGGTTAGTCAACAGTAAAACGATAACCGTTAGTTCCATGAACTTAATTATAGCACGAATTTGAAATTGCTCCAGAGTTTTATCTGGAGCAACTATTTACTTACGGCGTTCGCGGATAATATTCTTACTACATAGGTAGGTGATAATAAAGTATCCACCATAAATTATCGCGAGCAGGAGTGCGACGCCGGGGAGCGCCTGCATGATATTGACGCCGCCGAGTGTGCCGAGGATGAGATTACAGAATTTAAAGCCGAATACAGCGTGCAAGACAGCGAGTAGTAGCGGGAAGAGGAAGAAGATAAAGATCTGCCAGAATAATGCACGATGCAGCATGGATTCGCTGGCGCCGATTTTGCGTAAGATGCTATATTTGTTGCGATTATCGTTGCTTTCAGAAAGCTCTTTGAGAGCAAGGATGGCGGCGCTGGAGATTAGGAAAATAATCCCAAGATATAGACCAATGAAAGTCACCATCGCCGATGTGCCGACGCTATTGTCGATGATTGACTGCTTAGTATCGACGTCGTAATAGTAGATCTCTTGATCAGGGCTCTCATCGTAATCGCCATTCTCACTATAGAACCGGTTACTAATCGAGTCAAGCTTGCGCTCGATTTCTTCCGCACGGTCAGCATCGGCATAATTCGCTAATATATACTCCCGCACATAGGCCGAGCTAGCGTCTTTCAAAATGGCGTCCGGTACGATGATGAGGCCTTGATTCACGTTGCCAGTGCCGAGCTTAATCGTACCTTCAATACACTTATCACTTTGTGGAGAAAGGGTATGCCCGAGAACATTGATCGTCGTTCCCTGCGCGAGTGCGCGATTACGCAACCCGATAATTTGTTGATAATCTGCGATGATCGCATACTCGTTGTCGGCTAAATTGACAGTCGGTAAGTCGAAAAGTTCTGCTGCTCGATTATAATCACTCTGGCTGATAAATTCCTCGGTAAAGCTAAATGACCCATCAACATCCATACCGTAGACTGCGCCATTCTCGCCGACTTCGGCAAAAGCACTACCGAGAGTATCGCCGACGGAGATATCATCAATTAAATAATTACGGTAGGTCACGCGATCTTTGATCAGGTCGTTGAGATTAACATTTTCGCGGCGATAAATTTCTTCAATGTCGAGCGCATTACGGCCAATACTGGTGATCTGTACGTCAGCTGGTAAACGTTTTTCGATCGACTCGTGGAGTGAGGAACTAATCGACAGGGCGGAGCCGAGAATACAAATTGTAAAGAAGAGCATCAGACAAATTACAGTCATCGAAGCGACAGTGGTATTAATTTTACTACTGAATTGACGGAGGACAAAGGAATTCAATTTATTATAATAAACTTTTTTCATGCTCATGAAGATACGCAGCAATAGTCCTGAGAGTGACCAGAATAACAGGAAGGTCGACACGACGCCCATACCGATCGGGATCAAAAGTCCAGAAGCATCATTAAATTCGCTGATGAAACTAATGCCATCGGTGACGAGATAATAAGCCCAGCCCAGGATAATCGCAGCGACAATGAAGACAATGGTACAGACCCAAGGGTTTTTGAGTTTGATCTTTTCGTTGCGGCGATTAGATGATAATAAATTAATTAATTTCTGGCGACTAATCACGATGGTATTAAAAATCATTACGACAATATAAATAATGCCGAAATAAATTAATGTTTGGACGAGTGCGGACGATGAGAAAACGAAATGGAAATTCGTCATATTAGCATCAAACATATTCGCAACTAACATGCTGGTAAATTGCGAGGCAACGATGCCGAGCAATAATCCGACGGCAAGCGAGAGGATACCGATCAGGACGGTTTCGAGGAGCAAAATCAGGGAAATCTTGCGCTTGCTCATACCGAGGGTGAGATAAATTCCAAATTCTTTACTACGCCGCTTGATTAAGAAACGCGAGGCGTAGATAATCAGAGCGCCGAGAATAAAAGCTACGAAAACGCTGACGATGCGCATGATGACGTTGACTAGATTCATCATTTCGCGCACACGATCGCTAACGTCGAGCATAATCGCCTGGCTATCGAGTGCATTAAAAACGTAGAAAATTGCCACGCCCAAAACTAAGGTGAAAAAATAAATGGCGTAATCTTTGATACTGCGTTTAATATTTTTTAATGCTAATTTAGCGAACATGATTAAATCCTCCTAGCCTACTCTGCAAATATGCTTTTTCTCGGGCCGCGTCCCTCGAGCCCGTCGTTACGGGTCTCGGGCGCTCATCCTCGGTCGTGACCTCCGGGAGTCCCGAGAAAAAGATATTTGCAAAGAGCAGTGCTAAACGATTGAATTTATTCAAGTTAATAACAGAAAAATATTTTTCATTTCGCGTAAGACCAGAAAATGGGCAGAAATTAAGGGATTTTACTTGTATAAAAATTTGTTTATTTTTTAATATGCGGTTTGGGCAGGTTTTGAGGGCGTTACCGTTGGTGAAAAATTTTTGTGAATTAAGATTTTTTCTATAACGCATCGCTTAAATCTCCGCCGAGCAATGTAATCACATCGATAATTGCATCAAAGAACTTTTTGCGCGAGTCGTTACCTTTGCGCAGTTCATTAAAAATCTTACCGTCTTTAATAAAAATCACGCGCGTGGCATATGAAGCGGCGAACGCATCGTGCGTGACCATGAGAATGGTGGCATTGAGATTTTGATTGAGCGCATCAAACTGCTCCAGAAGCATGCGCGAAGATTTGGAATCTAGCGCACCAGTTGGCTCATCAGCGAGTACGAGTTTCGGCTTCGTGACGATAGCGCGAGCGGAGGCGACACGTTGTTTCTGACCGCCGCTCATTTGGTATGGGAATTTCTTCAGGACATTTTGAATATTTAGTTCTTTGGCGATTTGATCAACGCGATCTTCGATCTCGTGGACGTTGACATTTTGGATCGACAAAGCCAGGGCGATGTTCTCGTAAGCCGTCAAGGAATCAAGCAAGTTAAAATCTTGAAAAATAAAACCGAGCTCCTCACGGCGAAAGCGATTCAGTTCGTCCCCACGCAAGCTAGTAATGTCCTCACCGTCGACGTAAATGTGTCCGGAAGTGACGCGGTCAATCGTGGAAATCACGTTGAGCAAGGTAGTCTTGCCAGAGCCGCTTGAGCCCATGATGGCGACGAATTCGCCTTCGTCGACTTTGAAAGAAATATTATCAATCGCCTTCGTGAGCGAAGAGCGGCTGCCGTAATATTTTTCGACTTTCTCTAATTCTAGAATTGTTTTCATAGTTTCTCCTTGGTGTATATTTTAGCGGTTAAGTAATATTTTGTCGTGAGTTTAAAATTACAGTTGAATTACTTTTTTGTAAGGTTGCAGAAGCGCGGATGAGCTAGCTTTCGTCGATTTGGTAATAATCGTTGAGCGAAAAAGTAATGTTAACCTGCGTATATTTGCCAGCTTCGGACTGGGCGGAGATTTGATGGCCGAACCGCTCGCAGAGGGTCTTCGCGATATAGAGACCCATACCGGTAGATTGCGCGCCGCGGCGGCCGTTGCCACCAGTGAAGGATTTTTCAAAAATTCGCGGGAGGTCTTTCTCGGTGATGCCAATACCGTTGTCGCGGATACTGAGAGTAACTTTCCGATCGTGCTCGCGGGCAGAAATTTCGATGCGGCTACTTTGATATTTAATACTATTATTAATAATCTGATTGAGGACAAACTCGAGCCACTTCGCATCGGAGCGCACAGTATAGTCGAGATCCTTCGCGATCAGGTCGATGTGCTTAGCCTGGAGCAACTCACGGTTGCGGCTGGCGACTTTGCCGATGAGATCAGAAAGCTGAACCGGCGCGATGAGATAATCTTTCTCGGCGTTTTCGGCGCGCGCAAAATACAAGATCTGTTCAACGTAATCATCGATGCGTTTGACTTGCTCGGAAATTTGCGGATTGTCAGAAATGACGGCGAGGGTAGCCAGCGGAGTCTTAACTTCGTGAATCCACATTTCGACATATTCTTGGAACTCCTGAGAACGGATTTTATATTTCTTCACGTTTTCGTTCATGGAGTGATTAATATCGCAGAGAATTTCGAACAGAATTTTACCGTCATAGAAATTCGGACATTCAAGCGTCTCCAGTACGAGGTAAGCTTGATCGAGCTGGGTGATATTATTATACAAATTGCGGTAAAAGTTGCGCTTGCGGTAATATTCAATCAGCAAAACTGCGACTACGAAGACCACCCAGATAATGCCGAGTGCAATGATGGCTTCGACATTGACTTTATACGCGACTAGAAACGGAAACATTGCGAGACCGAGCACGGTCACAGCGATTAGGAAATAACTTTTGTCACGCAGGAAGGCACGGAAGCTGAGCAGGGGTTTCATTGGAGGATGTACCCCAAGCCTTTGCGCGTCTCGATCGCGTCGGCGGCGCCGAGAGCCTTGAGTTTCGCGCGGACACGGCTGATATTGACCGTCAAAGCATTATCATTAATATATTCATGATTATTCCAGAGGTCGGTCATCAGAGCATCACGCGTGACAATCTGACCTTGATGATTCAGCAGGTGGCCAAGGATGATCATTTCGTTCTTGGTCAGGAGGACGCGCTTCTGACTGTTTTCGATCACGCCGCGAGCGAGGTCAATGCGCAAGTCGCGAAATTTTAGCAGTTCAGTGTTTCCTTCCATGCGCTTGAGGACGGCAGCGATACGCAGGAGCAAAACTTGTGGGCTATAAGGCTTCGTCACGAAATCGTCCGCGCCGTAGCTCATCGACAGCACTTCGTCCATCTCGGAACTACTGCTAGTCAACATGATGACGGGCGTAGTGGACTGGGTACGGAGAGTTTTTAATAGTAATTCCCCGTTGACGCCGGGTAAATTAATGTCGAGCAGGATTAGCTGCGGCTGCAAATCCACAATCTCGTCGATTAAGTGCGCGAGGTTCTCACTACCGGATTGCAAAAGTTCGTCCGGCAAGCTAATCGCTTCATAGCCATTGCTACGCAAGAGGTCGGTCAGACCCTGGCGCATAACCGCTTCGTCTTCGATGATGAGTATTCGCTGCATTTGGTGATATTATAACATAATTAGATGTATTAGTAAGCCTCAGATCGCAAAAGTAGCCGATTTAACCGGAAGCCGAGCACGATCGTCGGTACAATGACAACAGCTAGCATGATAATAGTATACTGAATCGGTAAGATAGCGAGCATCGCGGTCGCCGCTAAGCTAAAGAAGAATCTTCCTGCTTGCTGGATTACCACGACGTAGGCTAGTGCGTTGTTTCGCTCGCTTTTATCGATTTTTCTGAGAATAATCGTCTGGCAGAAGATATGGAAAGGATCTCTTAGGGATGAGAACGCCACAAACCCGGTGCTAATCAAAATCGCGCGCGAGCGGAAGCTGATCGGTAAGAAGAATCCGAGTAAGACAAGACCAATTGCTGAGGCTACACCAAAGCTCAGTATGACTCCGATACGATATTGAAGTTTTTGATAGATTTTTGGATACAGCGAGTCAACAGCAATGCGAACAACTCGGGAAATCAGCCAAACCCAGCCCAGATAATCTACGACTTGGTCAACACTAAACTGAGTTTCTAGTTGGTATTGTAAGAGTAATTTCGTATTGTTCTGGCCGAGGTCGATACTGCCATATAGTAATCCACAAAAGACAAAAAGTATGGTCGATAACTTCACAGGGTGCGGTATAGTAAGTTTTTTATTATCGTCTAATGACGTTAATCCTCGTCTGGTGCCCGTATAATCATCTACGTCAATTACGAAAAAGGACAAAACTACACAGAAACCACAAACTAGCACGTCTAAAATCATCGGCAAGCTGGGCGAAACGGCAAACAGTGTACCCGTGATCAAGGCCGTAATCAGCGTAGCGATAGCATAGACCCGATGAGCACGACTAGAAATCTTGATATATTCTGAGCCACGATGCAAATAGTTAAGGTCGTTCTGAATCAGAACATCCCGCATCGCCGTCAAGACGATCGACATCGCCTGAAAAATCATCGCGACGATGAACACCCAATAACTCTGGCCAAAGGTGAGCAGAATACTCGTGATAAAAAGTGTGATTGCACCTAGACGTATAGACCAAGTATTTCCTAAACGGTGTGCGAGCCTAATCACTGGCTCCATAAAAATACGCGCGCCTAGGCCGACGCAAGCTCCTAAGAAGACGACTTGCATAGAATCAAAACCCTTAATATTAGTCAGCCAAACTGTGTTAATAATTATATAGAAGATTAAACCCTGCGTTAGACCGGCTAGCCATGGGTAGACTTTAATTGTAGTGAGAAGCTTTTGCTGCATTAGTTTAATTATAACTTAAATCTGAGTTCGGATAAACCTTTACACGGAATATTTTTGTGTGGTACAATGAGAGTGTTACAATAATTCATTGCGATAAGAAGGCTGATTTTATTAATGCCGTTTTGCCGATAAAAATGACACCGCGAGGATAGTCATGTCGGTAAACTGGTAACCAGCTTTGTCCGATGGATTATTGTAACACCCTCGTGGTGTCATTTTTGTTTAGTTGCGTTGCCAAAAGTGGCACTCCTGGAGGTTATATAAATCTAGCACGGCTTTTGCTAGGAAAAACATTGTAGCTTTACATCTCTATAATTCTACTAACGGGGTTCGGTGGACCTCTCAAAATCGAATCCCTGCCCAAACAATATTTCAAGCAGAGTCCTTTATATAAAAATTGGGCAGGGCCGTGATTTTGGCCCGGTCCAGCCGGAAAATAACCCCTTTTAGCAGAATTACTAGAGATGTAAAGCAAGAAGCACTAGCAAAAGCCTATATGAATCCACAAAAGGAGGGCGATCATGCACTACAAGAAATGTAAACTTCATAAGCTACATAGTATTCCGATAGGCTTATGTAAGAAAGCATGTTCCTTAATCCGCTTTTCCTCAGGACGCGTTCCTCGAACCCGTCGTCACGGGTCTCGGCCGCTCATTCTCGGTCGTGACCTCCGAAAGCCTTCGGAAAAGGTATTAAAGGAACATAGCAACTTTTCTACAAAAAGATTGTATTTAGTTTCTTATAGTATTCCTCTAAGTTGTATGGTCGTTCTCCTTTTGGGACTTGGTGTGATGGTTAATCCAGAATTATTCTTAGTAGATAAGAGTAGTGCCATCACGATACAGGATGAATGGGTGGTTAAGAAAAATAGTTCTAGCTCTGGTTATTCTGCTGGTGTTGAAGATGAGAATGATAGTGGCTCTAATGCAGTCGAAAATGCCGATTCGATCGATGATAGCTTCGGTGGCTTCGGAGGAGATAAAGTAGAACTCTCACAAGAAGATACTGATGCAGGAATAAGCTTACAATCAATAGTGCCTGCTCCTACCTTAGCCATTACGGTTAGTAATAGTAATCAAACTATTGATGCCGTACAAGGTGGTAATACAGTATATGGCAGTTACAATGTAGGTATTACTGGTAGTAATGTAAAAGATTATACCTTAAGTATTAAAGCTGATGCAGTGAATCTAGTATCACCTAGTCAGGCTAGTACTCCTACTACGGTAACTGGAGCAGGTGGTAAAACTGGCGATAGTATGACTGCTAATACTTGGGGGTATAAGCTTACAGAAACTAGTACAGCAGAATCTAGTTATGGCACACTTAACTATGCTAGCCTACCTACTACACTTACACAAATAGCTAATGGTACAGTAGCTTCTCCGTATAACTTATCTGCTAATAAGAAGTTAGTCTTTGCTGCGAAGTTTTCTGATACAGCTGCTCCTGGTACTTATAAAGGGCATATTACATTAAGTGCCGTAGCTAATCAGGCAGTAGTAGGAGCCATATGGTCTAGTGGGGTTGATTCTGGCATTACGGATATGCAGGATGTAAGCTCAGGGTTTTGCAGGAACAATAGTAAGATAGCAACGGGCGACACAATTGAGTTGAAGGATAACCGTGATGATACCACTTACACAATAGTAAAGCTGGGGGATAAATGTTGGATGGGACAGAACTTAAGCTTAACTGGGCCAAAGACTCTAGCCTCAGGAGATAGTGATTTTCCCTCAGGTATGACTTGGGATTTACCAGCAAGTGTTGGCTCAGGTGGAACTAATACTAATAATGTCAATACGAGTAATACCTGGGATACAAGTAACTATAACGTAATCCAAATCCGTACTGGTAGTACCAATTTATCTACCAGCTGGAAGAGTGGCTATGGTAATTACTATTCTTGGCCAGCAGCCACGGCAGGAACTGGAACTACATCAGTTACTAGTGCTGACGCTTCTGCGAGTATTTGTCCAAAAGGATGGAAACTACCGCCAAACTCTGGTGCAGATTCTTATACAACTTTGACTGGTACGAAGAGTAGTTGGACAACAGCAACTTTTAATGGTAATTCCGGTGTATATGGTTATTACCTTGGATCGACAGCTACCAATATTTACAAAGGTGCTAACTTCTGGCCTGCCGCCGGCGGCGTCTACCAGACTAGTGGCGCACTCGGCGATGCAGGCTCCTACGGCTACTATTGGTCCCGTACTGCCTACTCCAATAGTAGCTACGCCTACCGCCTGCTCTTCAGTAGCTCCGGTGTGTACCCCACGAGCGACGCCAGTCGCTTCTACGGTTACTCCGTGCGGTGCGTCGCCACGTATTAATAATAGTGGAATCCTTTTACAAAAGGTGTCCAACATTCAAAATGTAGTTTTATTTTTCCTAAAAAGTGCGGTTTTTAGGAGAGAACTGCTTACTACAGTTATTAAATGTAAGTCCGAATAAAAATCAGCAAAATTGTCTGGTTTTTGCATTCCTCCTCATTTTCCTAGATTGTCTACAAAAAAGAGCCCCAGATGAGGCTCTTTTTGCCAGAACAAGTTTTGTCTATTCCTTCGTGTTTCTTTTTCTCTACAAGAAGAACATCGTACCTGGGTAAAAGAAAGGCCCCTAGTGGGGCTCTTCTTTTATTCCTTCGTGTTCCTCTTCTCGATAATTTCGGCAGCGACGTTTGGTGGTACTTCCTCGTAACCGTTGAGCTCCATCGAGCTAACGGCACGACCTTGCGACATCGAGCGCAAGTCGGAAGTGTAGCCGAAGAGATTCGCGAGCGGAGCGAAAGCTTTGATCAGCTTAGCACCGCCGGTGAGATCTTCCATGCTATCGATACGGCCGCGGCGAGCATTGACATCGCCGATTACATCGCCCATGAACTCTTCTGGAGTGGTGATCTCCATCTTCATGATCGGCTCGAGCAAGACCGGCTGAGCTTTCTTGATACCTTCGCGAGTAGCGAGGCTACCGGCAAGCTTAAAGGCGAGCTCGGAGGAGTCGACGTCGTGGTAGCTACCATCGTAGAGTGTAGCCTTGACATCGACGACTGGGTAGCCGGCGATGACACCGCCGTTCAAAGTTTCTTCGATACCCTGCTGGACCGGCTTGCGATACTCCTGAGGAACCACACCACCCTTAATCTGGTCGATAAATTCGAAGCCTTTGCCAGTTTCATTCGGCTCAAACTTCACCCAGACGTCACCATACTGACCACGACCACCGGACTGTTTGATATGCTTACCCTGAGCCTCAGCCGTGCCGCGAATCGTCTCGCGGTAGGCAACCTGAGGAGCGCCAGTGTTCGCTTCGACACCGTGCTCCTTATTGAGACGGTCGATGGCGATCTCGAGATGGAGCTCGCCCATGCCAGAGATAATGGTCTGGCCGGTCTCTTCATCGGTGTGGACGCGGAGAGTTGGGTCTTCCTCGACGAGCTTTTGCAGGCCGAGACCCATTTTCTCTTGGTCGGACTTAGTCTTCGGCTCGACGGCGATCGAGACAGGTGGATCTGGGAACTTAATATCCTCGAGATGAATCGGATGAGCTGGATCGCAAATCGTAGTACCGGTAGTAACGTCTTTCATGCCGACCACGGCGGCGATATCGCCAGCAGTAATCTCGGAGATCTCTTCGCGCTTATCCGCGAACATGCGGACGAGACGACCGACGCGCTCCTTATCGCCAGTAGTAGCGTTCAAGACAGTGCTACCAGAGGTCATTTTACCAGCATAGACACGGACGAAGATTAATTTGCCTACGAATGGATCGGTTGCGATCTTGAAAGCGAGTGCAGTGAGTGGCTCACTGTCGCTAGCCTTGCGGACGACTTCATTACCAGTCTTCGGGTCGATACCGACGGTCTGACCTTGGTCGCGATCGAGCGGAGATGGCAGATAATCAGCGACGAGATCGAGCACCTTCTCGACGATCACACCACGGCCATCACCACCGGTGACGAGGAAGAAATCACCGTCAAGAACACGCTTACGCAGAGCGGCCTTTAGCTCTACCTCGGTAATTGAGTCTTCACCTTGGTTGAAGAACTTGTCCATGAGAGCTTCATCAGCCTGGACGGCTTCCTCGACGAGAAGCGAGCGAGCGTTCTTGGCCTTCTCGAGCATATCGGCTGGGATCTCGCCGACGGTCAGCTCGTGATCGGCGTAGTCTTTGTAAGTGTAAGCCTTCATATCGATGAGGTCGACGACACCGCAGATGTCTTTCTCGAAGCCAATCGGCAGATGAATCGCCACGGCGTTTTTCGACAAACGCTTATGGATACTATCGAGGGACTTATAGAAGTCGCCACCGATCTGATTAATCTTGTTCACGAAACAGATGCGAGGCACACCATATTTGGTAGCCTGACGCCAAACGGTCTCAGACTGAGCTTCTACGCCCATTTTACCATCGAAGACAACCACCGCGCCATCGAGCACGCGGAGCGAGCGCTCCACCTCGGCGGTAAAGTCGATGTGGCCCGGGGTGTCGATAATATTAATCTTGTGCCCCTTCCAGTAAGCCGTGACCGCTGCGGAAGTAATCGTAATACCGCGTTCGCGCTCCTGTTCCATCCAGTCGGTAGTAGCACCACCGGTACCACCCTTCACCAGGTCGATCTTGTGCTTGAGGCCGGTACGATAGAGAATCGCTTCGGTCGTAGTAGTTTTACCCGCGTCAATATGGGCAATAATACCGATATTGCGGAGCTTTGATAGGTCTTTGACTTCGTTTGCCATTCTAGTTCCTTTTGATGATTATATTGTGCTAACTTTCTGGGGAAAATGCGCATATATATTATATGAACGCGCAAAACTCCTCCGAGAAGATAGACTTTTCTTTATTTTAGCATAAAATCGCGGAAAATGGTAGGATTTTGTTACTGTATCTTTATGATTATGACAATTTATGGTAGATATGGCAAGTTTATGCCGTAAATGCTTGACATTTTTGATAAAGTGTGCTACAATGAAAGTGTAGGCATGTAGCCTAGTCCTTGTCAGTTTGTCAAAGTTCGTAAAATATATTATGAGGAGGATTTCTCAATGGCAGAAACATCCAAGATAGCTGAAATGACCTGTACGACAAAAACGACTGCAGCGGCCCAAACAGCCGCCGATACGGTCGAAATGGCTCAAACGGACGAAGCAACCGAGACGGTTCAGACAACCGAAATAGCCGAGAAGGCGAAGAAGCCGGATTGGACGGCGATAATCGTGTTCGCGGCGATCGCAGTGTTGTTCATGATGCTGCTGATTGCGTTGGCGCATCAAGCATCAACGATCAGCTCGACGACGGACCCCGATCCTGATACCGAGGCACGGATTGCCGAAGCACGCGCGACGGGCGATCGCTATACGCTGATGCTGTACGCGGATGGCACCGAGAATTTCCCGATGGATGTCGAGAAAGAAATCGGCGACGAATACATCCGACGGATCGAATTCCAGTATAGTGAGCCCCTGGATGATGGAAAGCACTATGTGCGGACGGTTTTCTACCTCGGAGAAGAGGAAGAGACATACGGTGGATATGGCGAGCTCTGGGTCAATTCTGAGTACGATGGCGAGCAAAATCCTTTGCTACGGCCGGAGGTCGCGGATTACGACCCGTTGGAAGATCTGGGACTTTCCCTGTCGGACCTCTTCGCACAGGCGAGAACAGACGTTTCAGGATTGCCGAACGGCATCTTCTACGGCGCCGACTATCCGGATTCGATTGGCGTGAAAACGTCCTACGACCAGAATACCATCATCTACTTCTACACGGAGCAGAAAGGCAAAGCCGCTGCGGTCATGTTTGACTGGAGTACGAATCTCACCCATGCCGCATTTTACGACTGATCCGACAAGCACGACGAATGGCCGCTCGAGAGGGCGGTCTTTTTCGTGGAGAGGGCTGATGGGGCTGGGTGAAGCAACTGTTTAGTGATGATTTTAGGCTAGAGGTTTCTTATCGCTACTGATAATATAGAGGCGGTTTTTCGCACGGGTGAGGGCGACGTAAAGCAAGCGGTGCTGATCGGCTTTCTCGGCGGCGAGAGTATCGCCGAAGAGCTCGAAAATCGTTGCGTGGGGATGAGTAGAGAGGACTTGCTCGCGGTTGAGCTCGAGCAGGATGACGATTTCCGACTCGAGGCCCTTCGACTTGTGCATGGTCATGGCGCGGATACGCGAGTCAAATTCTGCCTCAGTCAGAATCCGTTGCGCAAGCAAGGTATTACGCAGAGCAGCGACGAAATTCTCCAGCGTGACGTTCGGAAAAGAAGTGAAATTATGGCGATGCAATAGTAGGATCTGGGCGCGACGGTGTTTCTTGATGATTTTGAAAAGGGTTTTGAGATACTGAGCGGCCGCAGCGTACTGCGCGGGCGCACCACCACAGACGCTGGCAAGAGCCTGGAGAAACTGAGCGTCGCCGAGGGCGTCTTCGTAGAGGTCGCTGGTGTCGAACTTGGTTTTGTCGGGATTGATGCGGTAGATTTTGCCAGATTTCTTACTGAAAGGGATGGCTTTCTTGGCTTTGGGATTATAATTTTTCAGCATGTAGCGGTTTGCGTTCTCGACGATGCGCTTGTCGCTGCGATAGTTCGTCATGAGTGGAATATTTGTAGTGTCCTCGGGGAAGAAGTTGGTGAAATCGATAAAATAGTTCACATCCGAGCCGGCGAAACGGTTGATCGCCTGCCAATCGTCGCCGACCGCGAAGAGATGTGCGGCGGGGCAGTTTTGACGGATGGCCTGGATGATATTGAAGAAAAGGTAGGAGAAATCTTGATATTCGTCGACCATGATGTATTTGAGACGGGCGAGACGAGCGAACTGCTGGCCGCCGTCTGTCAGGATCCGGGTGGCGCGAGCCATTAGGATATTAAAGTCGATTTGGGGGAAATTGAGCGACAGTAAATATTCTTGATAGGCGGCGAGACAAACCTGGTGGAGATGGATACGCTGCAAATATTGATCATCAGCTCGGTGTTGCGTAATATAATCATGAACGTCCTGGCAGAGATCGGTGAGGCCGCGCTCACCGACATATTTCTGGCCGGCACGGGCGATAAAACTATTGGCGAGGCGGAGGGTCTCGGTATATTCTTGCGGAGAAACCTTGCGCCCAGATTCGGCGAGGACTTTGCGGACGGAACGTTTGACAATCGCGTCATGGTCAGCTTCGGAAATCAGCTGCGGCTGCTCGCCAGCTTGTTTCACAATGTCCAGAGCGAACTTATGAAAAGTCGAGGCGACCTGGATCCGCTCGCGGTGGCAGAAGTCTTTCAGTGGCAAGCCATCGATCTCGACCGCGCCGATCCGCTCATTAACTTCGGCAGCGGCAGTACGGTTGAACATGAAGACCTTGATCTCGTCAATCTGGAGCTGGCGGCTAGCGATGAGATAGGCGACCTTAGCGACGATGACGCGGGTCTTGCCGGAGCCAGCGCGAGCGGTGACGAGAGTATTCTTATGATGATCAAAGACGGCGCGAGCTTGGTCGAGGTCGAGAGTGTAGGGCTTACCGCCGAGGCTAATGTGAGACTCGAACCAAGTCTTGAAAGCCGTGAGATCAGGAAAAGTGAGCAGTGACGAAGATTTATCCGAATTGGCTCGATGGGTGCTGATAGTTCCTTGGTGGCGATGCGGAGAGGTCATTCGGCGCGAGCTATTTTAGCTTAGCTCGGAGAATCTCTTGGGCGGCAGACGGGTTGGCTTTGCCCTTGGACTCTTTCATGACTTGGCCGACGAGGAAGCCGATGACTTTTTCTTGACCGGCTTTGAAATCAGCTTGAGCTTGCTGAGTCTCGGGCTTCGCTAGGACGGCATCGACGATCGCTTCGAGCGCGCCGAGATCATTTTCCTGGACGACACCGAGTTCCTTCGCGATAATACGAGTATCCTTGTGATGCATCTCGGGGTCGAAGAACTTAATGAAGACTTCTTTCATGCCAGTACTAGAGAGTTCATTCGCATCATTCATGGCGACCAGCTCGAGTAGCTGCGCTTGGCTCGGGAGCTCATCATTGAGCATGCTAGAATTTTCCTCAGCCAGCAAGACGGACGAGAAGAGATTGGCGATTTTCTTCACAGCGGCAGGATTTTCGAGCTCGGCTAACTTCCCCATCAGCTGCGGGTAATCTAGCAAAGTCTCGAGTGTATCATTATTTAGAACATCGCGAAATGCTTGACGATACCAAGATGGAAGTTTCGGGAGAGCTGCGCGCTCTTCGTCAACGACAGCAGCAGAGAGTTTGATTGGCGGAATATCCGGCTCGGGCATATAGCGGTAATCTTGAGCGGCTTCCTTGCTGCGCTGGGAGGTAGTCTCACCAGTGGCGTCACTCCAGCCGCGCGTCTCTTGAACGACTTTTTCGCCCTTGTCGAGGAGCTTAGCTTGACGCTTAATCTCGTACTCGACGGCGCGCTCGACACTACGGAAAGAATTGAGGTTCTTGACTTCGGCGCGGGTGCCGAGCTCAGTGCTGCCTTCCGGCGCGATACTAATATTGACATCGAAACGCATATTACCATTGTAGAGATCGCCAAAAGTAACTTCGGCATAAGTCATCAGGCGCCAGAGCTCCTTCACATATTCGCGAGCTTCGACGGCAGAGTGAATATCGGGCATGGAAACGATTTCGACCAACGGAGTGCCAGCGCGGTTCAGATCAACTAACGAATCACCATTTTCATGGCTGAGCTTACCGGCGTCTTCTTCGAGATGCGCATGTTCGATGCGGACTTTACTGCCGCTCGGTAGCTCGACGTAGCCTGCGCCAATGATCGGGTGGAATAATTGGGTGATTTGATAGCCCTTCGGGAGATCAGGATAGAAATAGTGCTTGCGGTCGAAACGACTCTCGAGATTGATCGTGGAATTAAGCGCTAGGCCAGCGCGCACAGCGTATCTAACTGCAGCTTGATTTAATCTTGGGAGCATACCGGGTAAGCCGTAGTCGACTGGCGAGACGCAAGAGTTCGGCTCTTTGCCGCGGGCATCATTATCAACTTCTGAGAAAAGTTTGGTCTTCGTGCAGAGCTGCACATGGCACTCGATGCCGATAGTTGGAATATATTTCACTGAATTAGCCATTTAGATTGCTCCTAAGTTTTTTAATGCCTGCCGGAAAGTGCGCAAAGCTTGGCGAGCCTGCTCATATTCGACGTTGAAGTCGGTCTCGTGGACGATCTGATTGCGCAGGCGGTGTGCGTGCCAGACGTGATTCAGCTCGGGCATGCGATCGCCGAGTTTTTTGAGCTTGTCGCCCATAGTCTTGCCGGGTACGCCCATCTCGGTCAGGGCTTTATCCAGCAACTTATCCGCCTCGAGCACGGCGAAGTTATAACTGCGCCGGTCGCCCTGCTCCATACTGTTCTCGATCTTGAGCCAACGGGTCTGATATTCGTGTTTATTAAACTCATGACGACGCTTACCGCTCAGGATCATCGCGACGAGCGCGAGTAGAGCTACAGCAATAATTGCAATCGCTAAGAAAACTACTTGTGGCCACATTTAATCATTTCCTCCCATCAGATCAGCATGCGTATCAATATCATCGGTAGCGTCGCTGCGAAGCTGTGCAGCGAATTGGATCAAGGCACGATCACTACGGCGCGGACCGACCAGCTGAAGCCCGAGCGACAGACCCTCCGGAGTCTCACCGACCGGAATCGCGAGGCCAGGTACGCCAGCAAGATTAAGTGAAACGGACATCATGTCTTCGAGATACATGGCGACTGGATCATCGACTTTCTCACCCAGCTTGAAAGCAGGATTTGGACTAACCGGTGTGAGGATAAAATCACACTGCTCGAAAGCTCGGTTGTATTCTTCGATAATCAGAGTACGGGCTTTGGCGGCCTTCAGATAATAGGCATCGTAAAAGCCGGATGACAAAACGAAATTGCCGATCATGATACGACGCTTATTCTCGGGCATGAAGCCTTCGTTGCGAGTGTTCTCGTAGAGCTCGCCGAGAGTCTGCGACTGGGCACTACGGAAGCCGTAGCGAATACCATCGTGGCGGGAGAGGTTGCTGGCAACTTCGGCTGGGACGATGATATAATAAGCAGCCAGAGCGTACTTCAGTGCTGGCATATTGAGCTCGACGATTTCGTGACCGGCGGCTTTGAACTGCTCAACTTCGCGCCGCAAGGCATTGCGAATCTCGGGGCTAACTGCGTCATTATCAAAATCTTTGATGACGCCGATTTTTTTAATGGGATCATTATAATATTTATCCTGACCATAATAATCTGGCAAAGTCGTGAGATCATAAGCATCCTGCCCAGCCGTAATCTGCATGAGCAGGTCTAAATCATTCGGATCCTGCGCGAAGAAACCGACACAATCCGTACTCGAGGCCATCGCCACGACACCATAGCGTGAAATTGTACCGTAGGTCGGCTTCAGGCCATAGACACCGTTAAAGCTAGCTGGCTGGCGAATCGAACCGCCGGTATCGGTACCGGTAGCAAACGGCACAATATCCAGTGCGACGGCTACGGCTGAGCCACCAGAGCTACCACCAGCGACGCGGGTGAGATCTTTGGAATTTTTCGTAGGGCCATAATAGGAGTTCTCAGTCGAGGAGCCGTGCGCGAAAGCATCAAGGTTCGTGCGCCCGATCATGATCGCGCCTTCGGCCTCGAGCTTCTTGACTGTCGTAGCAGTAACCGGGCTAGTAAACTCTTCGAGGATGTGGGCCGAGGCGGTAGTGCCACCCTCGGGACTGAGGAAATTATCTTTCAGAGCATAGGGCACGCCAGCGAGACGGCCAACCTCTTCGCCATTCTGAATCCGAGCGTCGATCTCGGCGGCCTTTTTAATAGCTTCGACGTCGTTGATGAAATTAAAAATATGATATTCTTCTTGATATTTGTGCGCTTTGTCGAGAGCCTCCTGGACCAGCGACATCGCGGTAAGATCTTTGCTCGCAGTTTTCATATTGACTTCCCCTATAAAACTTTCGGTACTTTGATTTGATTATCTTTGACTTCTTTGGTCAGGCTGAGCAGAGCTGCGCGATCGGCTTCTTGCGGGAGGATTTCGTCGGCACGCCAGACATTTTCCATCTCGAAAACTTGATAAGTCGGCTCGACGCCCTCGGTATCAAGCTCATCGAGCTGCGAGATATACTGCACGATCCCTTTAATATCGGTAACCAAACGCGTACTTTCGTCATCGGTGAGAGCGAAGTTCGACAGTTTCGCGAGGTGAGAAATAGTGTCCTGATTAACTTCCATGTATTTTATTATACTACACTTTTATAAGTTGGCCTTGATTTCGGGAAATAAATCGTAAAAATTATACCTCAAAACTCCCCACGCAGCTGGGGAGTTTTAGTGTGCTAGGCTAGAGCGGTCGCTAGAGCTCGGCTACTTCTTCGGCAGAAGGAGCGCTAGCCATATCGATCGTCTCGTCGAGAGCTTCAGTTTCCTCAGCATCGGTGACATCGAGCGGCTTGACACCGGTACCGACTGGGATCTTGCGTCCGATGATGACGTTCTCTTTCAGGCCGTTGAGGTGGTCGACACGACCATTGATAGCGGCGTTGATAAGCACGCGCGTAGTATCCTGGAAGGAGGCGGCGGACAAGAACGAATCGGACCAGATCGAGACTTTGGTAATACCGAGGAGCAAGCTCTGGTAGGTAGCGGCTTGTTTGCCTTTCTCTTCGAGTTCCTTGTTCTCAGCAATGATAGCAGCCTTTGAAACGATATCGCCGGAGACGAAGCTAGAATCGCCAGCATCGTCGATCATAACGCGGCTAAACATCTGGCGGACGATGATCTCCAAGTGCTTGGCCGAGATCTCGTGACCCTGAGCAGCATAGACAGAGATAACGTCGTTCATGATGTAACGAGCGGTCTCTTCGGCGCCCTTGTACTTGAGCAAATCTTGTAAGTTCAAGGAACCAGTGGTGATGCGGTCACCAGCTCCGAGACGGTCGCCATCTTGGACGAGCAGCTCGGCATCGTTCGGGATTTCCATCTTGACAGCAGCGCCAGCTTCGGCGACGATAATGATCGCATCCTTGGTCAGCTGAGCATTACCATCGACTGGTGAGATAAGTGGCTCTTGACCATCGCCTTTGTCAGCAATGACATCACCAGTCTTGACGCCAGCACCGTCTTTGATCCGAGCCTTGCGACCTTCGAGGAGGAGGCGAATTGTATCACCGGTGTCTGGAGTGATGGTGACAATATATTTATTAGCTTCCTCGATAATCGTAACTGTACCGTCGACTGGAGAAACGTAAGCTTGGCCCTTCGGGATACGAGCTTCGAGGAGCTCTTCCACACGCGGAAGACCGCGAGCGATTGCACCAGAACCGGCCACACCAGAGCCGTGCTTAGTGTCGAGGGTCAGCTGAGTACCTGGCTCACCGAGTGACTGCGCGGCGATCACGCCGACTGGCTGATTTGGCTCGACGAGGGCACGAGTAGACATATCGACGCCGTAGGCTTTCTGTGGGACGCCGTTGACTGCAGTCGTAGTGAGGACGGACTGAATCTTGACGGATTCGATCTTCTCATCATTCTCGATCTGCTCGGCCATTTCCTTCGTAATCAGCTCGTCAGCACCGACGTAACCTGGGACTGGCTCGGCAGTGTAGCGGCCAGCGATCCGAGCAGCGAAGCCGATACCGGTGTAATCTGATTCGCTACGATAGACAGCGAAACCAGGATCCGGAGCTTCCTCAGTAGTGGTGAAGACATCCTGCGCCACATCGACGAGACGGCGGGTGAGGTAACCAGAGTCCGCGGTACGAAGCGCGGTCGACACCTGACCCTGACGAGCACCACGAGTAGCGATGAAGGACTCGAGGGTATTGAGACCTTTCTTGTAGCTAGACTTGACTGGGAGCTCGATTTCGTTGTTGTTAATATCCACCATGATACCGATCTCGGCAGAAGCAAGCTTAATGTTAGAAACGCTACCACGAGCACCGGAGTTCACCATCACGGCGATGTCAGTATCCATCTCGGCCAGCTTGCTCTTCAGGAAGTCAGAAATCTTCTTGTCGATATCACGCCAGTTGGCCACGGTGAGGTTGTAACGCTCTTCGTCGGTGACGAGACCCTGTTCGAATTGCTCCTGAATGAGCGCGGTCTTGGCATCACCTTCGGCGATGAAATCGTCAATCTCTGGATAAGTCGGGTAATCATCTTTCGCCGTGGAGACGGAAGCAATCGTCTCGTACTCGAAGGCGAGGTTCTTGACAGCGTCGGCAGTCTTCACGGTCATTTCGGCGCCATACATATCGAAGATGTCGGCCATGACCTTCTTGAGCTGCTTGCTAGTCTGGACGGAATCATCATACGGATAATCTTTTGGCAAGACTTCGTTGAAGATCACGCGACCGAGAGTAGTATTGCGGATTTCGCCCTTCGCGAAGACGCGAATCGGCGTCTGCAAAGCGATAATGCCCTGGTCGAGCGCCATCTCAGCTTCGTAGACGGAGCTAAATGGCTTAACTTTATCAGTCTCAGTGCCAGGCTTGTCATAAGTGAGGTAGTAGATACCGAGCACAACGTCCTGATAGATTGCCAGCACCGGTGCACCGTCAGCAGGCTTCAAGAGGTTCTTGCCGGCAGACATGAGCTCGCGAGCTTCGGCCTGAGCAGCGTCGGAAAGTGGCAGATGGACAGCCATTTGGTCACCATCGTAGTCGGCGTTAAAGCCGGAGGCGACGAGCGGGTGGAGCTGGATAGCCTTACCCTCGATCAAACGTGGCTGGAAAGCCTGAACCGACAAGCGGTGTAGCGACGGGGCGCGGTTCAAGAGGACATATTTACCCTTGATACATTCATCGAGACCATCCCAGACGATCGCCTCGCCAGCGTCGATCATACGCGTAGCGGAGCGAATGTTGGCGGCGTGTTCATTAGCGATCAGCCAAGAAATCACAAATGGTTTGAAGAGCTCGAGTGCCATCTGCTTCGGCAGACCGCATTCATTAAGTTTTAGCGTAGGACCGACCACGATCACAGAACGACCGGAGTAATCTACGCGCTTACCGAGCAAGTTCTGGCGGAAGCGGCCCTGCTTACCTTTGAGCAGGTCAGAGATACTCTTGAGCTTGCGGCGACCATTCTGCGCATTGGCGCTGCGGCTGCCATGCACGGCAGAGTTATCAATCAAAGCATCGACAGCTTCCTGGAGCATGCGCATTTCGTTGTGACGGATCACGGCCGGAGCGTTGAGCTCGATCAGCTTCTTGAGACGGTTGTTACGGTTAATGACGCGGCGATAGAGATCATTTAGATCGGAGGTCGCGAAACGGCCGCCAGGGAGAGCGATCATCGGGCGCAGGTCTGGTGGAATCACCGGGACAACAGTTAAGACGAGATCGATCGGTTTAATTCCGGCAGACTCCATGCCTTCGAGCACCTTGAGGCGCTTCATGATGCGCTTCTGCTTCTGACCCTTGGTTGCTTCAGCTTCTTCACGAAGCTCAGAAATCATGGTCTTGAGGTCAATTTCCTCGAGAAGCTTCATGATAGCGGGTGCGCCCATTTCTACTTCGACGAGGTCGACGTATTCCTCAGGAAGATTACGATAAGCTTGCTCGGTGATGACGGCACCTTTCTGGAGACCTTCGAGGGCATTCTTGCGCGCGAGATAATCGGTCTCGAGAGCTTCCATTTCTTTGGCTTGCTCATCAGCGAGAGCGGTGGCATTGGCATTCTGATCCTCAGCAAGCTTCTCGTAGCGCAAGCGAATGGCTTCGCGAGCAGCGACGGTAGCCGACTCTAGATCGGTGAGTTTCTGCTCGATTTCTTCATCTTTTGCGCTAATGATGAGGTAAGCAGCGAAGTAAACTACTTTCTCAATATTCTTCACAGTTAGATTCAACAAGACACTGAGCGCGCTCGGCGTACCGCGCATGAACCAGATATGGGCAACTGGCGCCGCCAAGGTGATGTGCCCCATACGCTCACGACGGGCGATAGATTTGGTAACTAAGTTCCCTTCTTTATCGACAGCAGCTTCGCGAGAACGCACACCTTTGAGCTTCGAATCGTGCGGGTTAATATCTTTTACTGGACCGAAGATCCTTTCGCAGAACAGACCGTCACGTTCTGGCTTCTGTGTGCGATAATTGATCGTTTCTGGCTTCGAGACTTCGCCGTAGCTCCAGCCGAGAATATCTTCTTTGCTGGCGACGCTAAGCCGAATCGAGTCAAAATCATTGGCGCTAATGTAATTATCCATCCAAGCCATATTACAACTCCTCTCCGAGGTCGAGCGATCCGTCATCTTCGGCGTCCAAATCGTCCACCGGGAGATCATCAAAATCTTCCGCCTCTGTTATTTCTACCCCTTCATCATCCAAAAGTTCTTTGGATTCTTCATCGTCGAGATCTACCATCGTCTCGACAGCTTCTTGTTGCATACCATGCTGAGCATAGATCAAGCGATCATCGCGTTCTTTCTCGATCTGGCGAGAAGTCTTTTCAATCACTTCACCAGCGTCAGTCGAATTACCATGGTCGAGCAAGTCAACTTTCAGGCCAAGACCCTGGAATTCCTTGACTAAGACATTAAAGCCTTCTGGAAGCTTCGGTCCCTCGATCGGCTCGCGCTTGATGATTGATTCGTAAGCTTTGGCACGGCCATAGACATCATCAGACTTAATAGTGAGCATTTCCTGCAAGGCAGTAGCAGCACCGTAAGCTTCGAGTGCCCACACCTCCATTTCTCCGAAACGCTGACCACCATTCTGAGCTTTACCGCCGAGTGGCTGCTGGGTAACGGCAGTGTATGGACCGGTAGAACGAGCGTGAATCTTGTCCTCGACCATGTGGTGGAGCTTCAGCATGTGCATGACACCGACCGAAGTGCGCTCATTGAACGGCTCACCGGTCAGACCATCGTAGAGCTGGACACGACCATCGCGGGCGAAGCCAGCTTTCTCGAGCTGATCAGAAATGACTTCATCTGGCACACCGTTGAAGGACGGTGTGGCGACTTCATAACCAAGCGCGCGGGCAGCCATACCGAGGTGAATCTCAAAGAGCTGACCGAGGTTCATACGACTCGGCACACCCATCGGGCTGAGGAGGACGTCGATTGGAGTACCATCTTCCATGAATGGCATGTCTTCGACCGGGAGGATGCGAGAGACGACACCCTTGTTACCGTGGCGGCCAGCGATCTTATCACCGACGCTAATCTTGCGCATCTCGGCGACGTAGATCTTGATCTGCATAATCACACCGGCTTTCAGCTCGTGACCCTGTTCGTGAGTGTAGATGCGGACACCGACGACTTTACCAGTCGAGGAGCCGTTCATACGGACAGAAGTATCGCGGACGTCTTTCGCCTTCTCGCCGAAGATGGCGCGAAGGAGACGCTCCTCGGAGCTGAGCTCTTGCTCACCCTTTGGCGTAATTTTACCGACGAGAATATCGCCCGGCTGGACTTCCGAACCGACCACGACAATACCATCTTCACCGAGATGACGGAGGCTACGCTCGGGGACATTCGGGATGTCGCGAGTAACCTGCTCTGGGCCGAGCTTAGTCTCGCGAACTTCGACATCGAAATCTTTAATATTAATAGAAGTGAGCGAATCATCGCCGACGAGACGCTGAGAAATCACGATCGCATCATCCATGTTGTAGCCACGCCACGGCATGAAAGCGACGAGGAGGTCTTTACCAAGAGCGAGCTCGCCATTAGAGACGCTGGCACCTTCGATCAGGATGTCGCCTTTCTTCACCTTCTGGCCACGAGCAACTTTCACACGCTGATTGTAACAGCGGTCATCATTAGTTTTCTCGAAATGTTCGAGCTTGTATTCCTTAGTACCGTCTTTATACTTAACTTCGACAGCGACACCATCGGCGCGGGTAACCTCACCAGCAGCCTCGGCGACGACGACCTGAGAAGTGTTCATGGCGACGGCGTGCTCGATACCAGTACCGACGACCGGAGCGTCATTCTTCAGTAGAGGGACAGCTTGCTTCTGCATGGCGCAGGCCATGAGCGAGCGGTCGACACGGTTCTTCTCGACGAACGGGATCAAGCTAGCCGAGGTACCGAGAATTTCCTTGTGTGCAGCATCAATGTGAGTGACCTGACTACTGGCAACCTGGCTTGGGCGGCCGTGAACACGAGCGGAGACCCATTCCTCGACGAACTCGCCTTTATCATTTAGCTTCACGCTAGCGTCGGCGATAATCATGTCTTCCTCGTGCGCGGCGTCGACATAAATCACCTCGTCGGTAACTTTGCCATTCTTCACGACGCGATAAGGCGCTTCGATGAAACCATATTCGTTAATACGAGCATAAGTAGCGAGGTTCAAGACGAGACCGACGTTGCCACCTTCTGGCGTCTCGACCGTGCAGATACGACCGTAATGAGTCGGGTGCGCATCACGCACATCGAAACCGGCACGTTCACGGGTCAGACCACCAGGGCCCATACTGGACAGACGGCGCTTGTGAGCGAGCTCGGAGTAACCATTAACCTCGTCCATGAGCTGTGAAAGCTGTGAGCTAGAGAAGAATTCTTTCACGGCGGCGACGACTGGACGAGAGTTCAAGAGCTGAGACGGGGTAACTTCCTTCGGATCGGCCATCAACATACGGTCGAGGATGTTGCGCTGCAAGCGAAGCATACCGAGGCGGAACTGGCGCTGGACCAGCTCACCGACTAGCTTGACGCGACGGTTCGAGAGTGAATCGATGTCGTCGGCTGGCTCTTGGGTATTATTGAGCCGGATAATTTCCTTAATAATGGCGATCAGATCTTTCATCTGTAGGGTGCGGTGAGCTTCGTCGTTCGGCGTATCGAAGCCAAGGCGCTGATTCATCTTGTAACGTCCGACACGAGAGCTGTCATAGCGACGATAGTCAAAGAAAGCGTGCTCGATCATCGACTTCGCATTCTCGACGGTCGCGAGATCACCTGGGCGGAGACGGCGGTAGACTTCGAGCAAAGCCGCCGGCTGGCTAGTACTAGTATCCTTCTCGAGAGTAGCATTAATATAGCTAATCGTGCCATTATCGACATCATCGAAAGTTTCGTGGATCTTCTCATCGGTCGCGATGCCGAGAGCGCGCAAGAAAGTAGTCACCGGAATCTTACGACGGCGGTCGATCTTGACATTAATGCAGCCGTTTGCGGTAGTCTCGAACTCGAGCCAAGCACCACGGCCAGGAATCACCTTCGCACCGTAGTAACGCTTGCCGTTGACCTCATCGGCAGTGAAGAACACACCGGCCGAACGTACCAGCTGCGACACGACGACACGTTCCGTGCCGTTAATAATGAAGGTGGCGCGGTCAGTCATCCATGGATAATCACCGAAGTAAATATCCTGTTCCTTGATCTCGCCGGTGACCTTATTAGTCAGCTCGACCTTCACATGCAAAGGCGCCGCATATGTGGAAAGATTCAGCTTGGCTGTCTTCTCATCCTCGAGCGGGGTCTTGAAATAATAATCCTTGAAGCGCATCGACAACTTATTACCATTGTAGTCGTCAATCGGATTAAGTTCGTTAAAAACTTCCCGGAGCCCAGATTTGACAAAATCGTCCCAGCTGTCCTTCTGGTGTGCGATCAAATCCGGGATCGGAAGCGCTTGGTCACCCTCGGTGAAAAATACGCGGGTGCCATCGGTTGATGTTTTGCTCACAGTTCCCTCTCTTAATTAGTGTTGATAATCTTGTCTCGCGATGCGAGAAAAATCTGCGTCGCCTCTGAAGATTAAGTCTACTTAATCTTCTTTCGGTTCCTTGAATTTTAGCGCCGAAGATTACTGTGATGTCTAGTCAACCTAGATTCGCCATCTCCAGGTCAAAACAGAGGTTTGGATGAGTCCTGCACGAAAATCCGCCCACTGACAACACCACACACTACTTCTTAGTAGTCATTGTAGCAGAGTTTGGGGAGAAAGGCAAGCGATAGTTTGTTGTAAAAATCACAACATATTGATGAGTTTTGAGTAAGTTTTGGCAGAATGCAGATGTTTTTCGCATGAAAAACCCACGCTGGGGTGGCGTGGGTTGGTCGGGTTAGTTATTCTTCTTCTCTTTGAGTTCGGCAAGGATCTGGTCGGTACCGATATATTCGTTAATTCTTTTCGTATTCCAGCCTTTTCTGCAGAACATTGTTTTACAAGGAACATCATTGGCGTTTTTCAGATCGCTCAAGCGTATGGGTTTTCCTGTCTTTTTAACAATGCACTGTAGTCTGTCAATCAGATCCGACGCGAGTCTCTCGCTTTCAATACCGATTACGCTATTTTGTTCATTAGGTTTAAGACCGAAGGACGACATGGCATTGTTATAGCTACCATACCGCTGTTCAAGACATACTACGGAACAAGTTTTCGGATTTGCATCCCATTCAAGTCGAGTTGGAGTCTTACCGAGCTGGGACCGCATAGCTAGGGCTTCAGCTTTTTGCGCTTCGAACGTATATGCCTCCGGACTTTTATATGTCCTAATAGCTTGCAACCCATTAGCTACAAAGGCCGCATTTGCCGTCGTATAGAACTTTCTAATTTGACGATACGATGGACAGCTTGGGTCTGATTCCAACTGTCGTTGCGTAGGAGTCTTACCACCCAGTTCACCGCTTTTGCGCAAAATTGCCGCATCGATCTCCTCCTTACTATGAAATAGTTTGCGCTTAGCTTTACGTTCTGCGCCAGGATTAGCAAAGCCTGCTTGACGCCTGAAATTAGTTATTGTCTTATATTTTCTGGATAAAGATCCCCACGGCGGAAGATTGTAATTGCCGTCTATCTCCTTCGTTGAGATTGTTTCAGGATGTCCAAGCTTCGCCGCGTATTCTCGGACTGCAGCAAAAAGCTCCGCTTCAGTCTCAAACTTTCCTCTGACACTGAATTCCGGCTCTAGACCAGCGGCAATTATACCTTCGGCACTAGATCCAAAAAGCGCTTTAAGCGTCGGGTTTGATGGGGCGTCAGCGTCACCATTAATATCATCCACGACCGAGAGCGATTTTTTGCCAAGTTTCCTAGCCAGATTCTGTAGACTCTCAATCGCCTCTTCCCGAGTCCAATGTCTCGGCTTCGCGATTTTCGCCAGCAGCCTCTCCACATCCACCCTTTTCACCTTAAACTTCGTCGCTGGAATGTTTACGACCAGCGGCTCAGGCTTATCGGCAGAAGGAGTATATGACGGATTGGCAACGAGGTGCTCTTTGGCAGTTTGCTCCATCTCCAGAATCGTAGCGATCCTCTCGATATTTGCAACATAGTCCAGGACTCGCACCATGCGTTTGTTGCCACTGATGCGCAAACCACGACCAAGCTGCTGAAGGAAAATAGTTGAGGACTCGGTGGATCTAAGGAAGACTATTACATCTGTCTCCGGGACATCGATACCTTCGTTTAACATGTTGACCGAGATGATAATGCGGATCTTGCCGGCGCGGAACTTGCTCAGGATTGCTTGGTTTGCGCCATAGCTCTGACCAGAGTGCATGACAGCAGCCTCGCCTTCGAAACAGTGAGCCATCGCGTTAGCATGCTCGATACTAGGGCAGAAGACGAAGATGCTGGGATTATCCAGATCGGCCGTCTGCTCGCGAATCGACGTCACGATCCCCTCGTCGTGTTGCGGTGCGAAGATGGTCTTATTGAGCTGAGTCATGGAGACTTTCTCATTAGTAGCGTGCGGACCGACGTACTTCTCGAACTCTTCCTGCTTGAGGTCGTCGAACATAATACGATAGTCGACACACGCCAGCCAGCCTTGCACTCAGCCATCATAGATATCCATCTGATAGAGGACCTGCTCATAAGTCGCCAAGATATCTTGGCCGTCCATGCGATCCTTCGTAGCAGTCAGACCAATAAGGAGCTGCGGCGTGAAATAGTCCACCGTCGGCTGATAGGTCTCGGCCGAGGTATGGTGCGCTTCATCTACAATAATGTAGTCAAAAGCGTCCGGAGTGAACTTTTCACGGCGATCGCGCATAGTTTGGAAGGTGGCAAAGAGAAAAGTCACGGCACGTGTAGTCTTATGATGGCTAGTGAACATGCCATAGCTATATTCGTCGCCAAATACCTTCTTAAACTTCGCTTTGGACTGAGCCAGAATTGATTCTTGGTGACAGAGGTAGAGAATGCGCGCACGAGGCTGCGCCTGCAAGAACTGCTGGAGATCGAAGATAATGGTCAAGGTTTTACCAAGACCGCTCGCCATCACGACGAGACCTTTCTTGACTCCGTTAGCTCTGGCTTCGGCGAGAGCGGCAATAGATTCTTTCTGATACGGGCGGGGTTGATAAGTAGTCACAGAGATCACTCACTTTCTATAAAGTCTGGATTGAATTTACTGAAATAATGGAATGATGATTTTCTGAAAAATAACCAACCTGTAAAGGAACTTCAGCGGATATGCTCCGCCAACGAGCTGATAGGAGATGTTGTAATATTCTGTAAGAATATTACAGTTCTAGAGACTAGAACTGACTCTCCTAGTTCTATTGTAGCACAGATTCTCCATTTTGTCAACTATTTATGCTTTGTAGGACTTGACGCCCGGAGGGGTTGACCAGGCTGGTTATTGACAAAACCTGTATTCTGTGGTACTATGTAGCTATAAGCCTCTTGCAGGTGTTATCTGTAGTTGCTTAGGCACTTTTAGGTTTAGCTTTTATATAGATCTATTATGTTTTATGTGGCAGACGGAATTCCGAAACGGCACTCAATTATGAGCTGAGAATCTTCGGGCTACCATCTGCCGCATAAAGAGTTGTGGTAAATTTACAGCTGGCGAGCTAAAACCGCAGGAGGATGTATGGTTGTTCCGACCTATGGGATCGTAATTGAAGATGGCAAGTTCTATTCTGCCTTTCACACTGATGCCAACCCCGATATTGATGATCATGGCTGTTTAGCTAACGACAATGTCTTCTGGGGTGATGGATGGGAAGTAAAAATTGTGCATTATAAGGGCATGGGGGACGTGGTTCAGGTTGTGCATAGCGAAGACTGCACCACTGAGAAGGGGGCGGCCGAAGATACTGAAGACATCAGCGTCAAACGCTGGCTCTATAAGGGGTATTTTCCGTTGCGGGATGGACTGCTGCTGTTGGGGACTGCTTATGACGATGAACCAATCAAGTTCATCCCTGACGACGAGGAAAATACCGGCGCTATTTACGAGTTTACGCCGATGGAGTTGTACAAGCAAAACTTCCGTCAGCTCGGGATTACAGCGTTCGAGCATACTACCGAGCTCCAGGAGGCTTATAGTCTACCATGGCACCCTGGCCGCAACGCTTGCTCGGTCTTAGTATCAGATGGAGCAGTCGAGTGGGAGGACCTGGGCAATGACTGCATCCACTACAAGGTGGCGGACCCGCATTGGGTAGTAGTAGCGGACCGCAGTTTTGATGGCGCCCAGGATTCCTATTCCGTCACCTTAACTGCCGATCTGTCATCAGGAGTAAATCTGTTTAATGACTTGAGAGCCTACCTACAGAAGCACAGTATCTCCAATTTCTGTGAGCTGTTCGACCTCTGGCCGGCGATGGTAACTTCTCCTAAGATAGTCATTAAACAACCCAAAACCGACCCGACCATCAAAAGCTAGGCTGAACCTTAAACCGCCCCCCTCCGGGGCGGTTTTGCCATGATGATTAGTATTGATGCTTCAGGAATCTCGTCATGCGCAGGAGCCTAGCTTCTCTACGTTAGAGGCTATGTGTAGTTATGCACCAAAAAGCCACCCCTAGACGGCTCAACTTTCCGTCAACCCTCGCGGGTGGGTGGTTTTTTGAACATATAAGCTCTCAACTTTTTATGTTGGCTCGCAGTTGCCATATGTTCTTTCGAACTGTTTATATTATAGCGCGTCTGAACGGATGGCACAAGCGTTTTTATGGAAAATATACAAAATTATTGTTGTAATTTTCACAACGTTTTTTGTGGTTTATCTGTTAATTGTGTGGAAAAGTCGTTGTGCATTTTACAACATTATTTTTTGGCAGCTTACGTCTTGCAGGTTCTGTATTTTGTGATGCGAATGAGGGGTTGGAACGATTTAAGGGCGCCTCTGCAATGAGTGGCGCCCTCTTGAAGTAGAAGTGGTAAAACTGATAGTTAGCTTGCCTTAGTTTTTCTCTTGAGAAACCTCCGTAGATAGATGCCGAGACCAATGGCCAGCACCAGTGGTTGGACGAAAGTTGCAATCACTAATGCGGTTGTAATAACAATTTGGATAAAGGCAAAGATGAACCCTGGTAGAAATGAGTTTAGAAGAACGAGACAGAGTATCGCTGCAAGGCTGCCAATCCAGATTGAATCTACTTTTTCTAAAATGTACTTCCACTGGACTGGACCCTTAATGGCAACTTCAGTGCCATCATGGAAGATGGCAAGCCAAGAGCGGATATTTAGCACGATGCCATATAATACACCTCCTATCGCCAGCAACCAAGTTACAGCATCTGAGACCGTCTCTAGGCCAGCTTTGCGCATTTGGTAGCAGTAACTGAGGAACTCCAGCACAAAAACTGCAATAGAAATTACATAGGGCCAGAAGATAATGCGGGCGATACGGCTACGGTGTGCGAGCCAGAAATTACGGATTTTTGTCATGATTAACCCTCCATAAGTATAGTTTTGACGGATACTAAGGTCTCAAGCTAAAACAAGTGCACCACTTCTTGATGAACTATTTCGGGAAATTCCCTACTCTCTTTTCCTATTGTAGCACACTTTGCTAGAAAAGTCAACCGCCTTATGGCAAGACGAACTAGATGCTATTGACTTTTTAAGCATATGTGCTATACTTATATAGATACAGTGCATACTGTACTCGTTCTTTGAGATTTCATAACTGATTCCGGGAGGGGTATCAATGAAAAAGATTCGAGAGCAAGAAAGCTCAGCAATGCCTAGCCGGCTCGGCCGCGCACTGAGGTCTACACTGGTGCGAGTGCTGTTTTGGCTAATAAGTGTATGTTTCTGTGCTGTTGTGGCCATATTTCTGGCTAATGTCATCATCGGTCCCACGTATTTTTCATCACATGGTGAGACTTTGCCAGAGTTTGTAGTTGGCGTGGACGAGGAGCAGTACGAATACGCGGCGGTTTTTACGTCGAACGGCCAGAAAGTCATAGAGCTAACTTCCAATTCTCCTGACCACGTTAGCTTACCGGTTGTATATGCATGGTATGCCCAGATAGCGGCACAAGGCGAGATGGTGTTTGTACACAATCATCCCGATAATCCAAACACAGGTTACCCCGCAGTAGATGTCACTTACGCTATACCGTCCGTCGGCGACTTGCTTACCTGCTTGTCGATTAGACCGGCTCAAGGCTTAGTAGTGTCGGGTGAATATATCACCTGCCTAGAAGCTCCGCTTGGGTGGCCTGATAAGCATGAGTTCTGTGATTATCTTGAGAAGGTAGAGGATTCGCTTATCGCGTCTAATAGGCTAATTTATTACGGTGCATGTGGTTATGTGGACATAAGTGTCTACGAAGATCTTTTCGTACAGATGTTAGACGATTTTGGCTTGACTTGTACAGCAATTACAGTCGAAGGATGGCTCCAAAGCCAACAGGCGAATTAGTTATGATAAAGGGTCTCCAGTGTTGGAGGCCCTTTTCCTTTCCTAGAATCTATTAGATTTCGAGGTCATCGAGGTCGGCTAGTTCAGCACGAGTCTTCTCGGCCAGCTCACCGCCATCTGCGGTCTCTTCTTGGACTTCATCTTCGACGACTTCGCGCTCTTCACGGCGAGGACTGCCTTCACCTTCTTCGTCGGTGTTGACGACTTTGAGGTTGTAGCGAGCACCGTTCTTCGTACCGAGGACGCGCAAGAGCGTACGGATGCTTTGCGCCGTGGCGCCACGCTTGCCGATGACACGACCGACGTCTTCTGGATCGACGCTAAGAGATAGGAGCACGCCGCGCTCGTCGATTTCGCGATCAACAACGACTTTTTCTGGATTGTTGACGAGGGTTTTTACGATATATTCTACAAATTGTTGGTCAATGGTTGCCATAAGATCTC
>CAYOSC010000002.1:0-59501 GCA_964406525.1 uncultured Candidatus Saccharibacteria bacterium
AATACCTTTTTCTCGGGACTCCCGGAGCTTACGAGCGAGGATGAGCGCCCGAGACTCGTGACGACGAGCTCGAGGGACGCGACCCGAGAAAAAGCGTATTTATGTAGCAAGGAGGAGGCACCTCTATCTTTGACAAACTCACCCTACTCTGGTATAATTAAGCTAAGAAAATTCTCGCACCTTTATTTTTAGGAGGTTTATTCATGAACAAAGTCCACAAGATCGACCGCAATCTCAGTTTTCGCCCGTCCCTGCACATGGCGAAGCCCAAGCACAGTCTTGCTCCGCGCCTCGCCTTCTTCGCCTCGCTCATCATCGTCATCTTATTTCTATCCTACTTAAGCTTCACCCTCACGAACGAGTCGCAGTCCGATGATACCGCTACTCGCATTGCCGACGGCGCTTTGACCGTGCAGACCCTGGAGCTTCCGGTGTCTTCCGCCGGTCGCGACGTCCCGGTCGCGGCGTCAGATAATCAGCTCACCGTCCAGCCGATCAGCACTAATACTGGCTCCGTCGACCATCAGCACGATGATGCTTTTCTCGCCGCTCAGGACCTCTCCGAGTTTGACCACCGCATCGATCGCAAGGCTGATTATCGCGTCTGCGGCCAGCCCGTTGGCACTCCGGGCGAGGTTGTAGCCAGCCATCGCGAAGATGCTAATGGTGGCTACACTCAGCAAATAGTCTCTATTCCCGAGCTTCCTGCAGAGCTATCTCCGCTTGCGGAGGATTACCATTATCTGCTCCTCTACAGCGAGCTAACCTCTCCGGAAGTCGGCGAATATATTGTTGCACAGCTGGTCTTCTACCAGCACGATCTCCTCATCGACGGCCTACTCTGTCGCCTCGACGACGAGCATCTTCCCGCCGATCAGCAGCTCATTGTCTTCGAGACGCGCTATCTCAACCCCGCCGATCAAGCCGGTCATCTAATGTCTATTGGCAAGGTCTACTCCGCCGGTCAGAGTCATACCGCCTACCTCGAAAAAGACGAACTCGACAGCGAAGGTGCCTCTTCCAGCATTCAGCTCGATCAACACACTTCTACCGCCTACGCTCCCACCGCCGATCACCTCTCGCGAGTCCTATCCCTTCTTTCTTGAACTGCACCTCCTCTAGCCGCTCCACTCGGGGCGGCTTTTCCGTTCCTAGCCTGCTTCATAGTAACTAACCTCCAGACCTCAATCCAGAGGTTTCTAGGGCTAGCAAAAAGCCGCGATCTTTCGACCGCGGCCATGAGAATTGTTAGAGGTAGTAAACCTTGTGTTTCATTACGGAATCACCTGCTGTCAATACGTACTTGCTTATTTTTCGGCTCCCGCTTGTCTCCACGTATCGCAGCCTCATCTTGGTTGGGTCCTTTGTAGAGCGACTACGCCGCACATACTCGCCATAGTCGTCTTCGCCCGCCAAGAATACCTCGTATTCCCCGAGCAGCGCCAGTTGGATGGCGTATTTTCTCCGCAAGATGCCGACATATTCAGCTTCCTCATCGTATGACAGCATATAGTCCTCCGGCTCCTCTTCCTTCTCGTCGCTTTTAGACCACGACTCATTGATGATCGCGGCAAAGTGCCCAGCCGCCTGCGCCAACTTCTCAGAAATCGGTAAGAAGTGCAGTACTAACGCCGGCAGATCGGGATCGATATGATAATCGACGAACTTCCAGCCCGCGCGATTATCCAGGGCCTCATCGATACTGGCGAAGCTTACCCCGTCGTACAGTCTGTGTACGCACAGGTTCTGCGAGCTCAGGAAGTTCAGCGTTCGCCCCTCCTCGAAGGTTTCGAGATGGTGTAGGTCTGTCAATTGCAGATGACCAAACATGTCATCCGCATTGTTTGCAGACGGCTTCAGTGGTCTCACCGTTTCATCGGTGACGCGGCCGGACTGCTTCCGGTTGATAAAGTCACGTACATGGTCAGCATCAAACATAGCTAACCCTCCTCATAGTATAAGATTCCAGCTGATCCAATCATCAGCCATGCCCTAATTATAGCACACTATTCCATAAAAATCAACCCTAATTCCACAAAAACGTCATTTTAGCCACTTTTTCCGCCAACCCTCCTCCCATCCCACTTATGTCTTTCGAGGCGTTCTAGGGCATATTTAGGCCCCTAGACGCCATTTTTTTGCTTTTGGGGGGGCTACGGAAGCAATTGCTAACTCTAGGAGGACCATTACTTTGCCGCTGCCGTGACAGTTACTTCTGTAACATATGTTCCAGCCGGTAGAGCAGGAGAAATCGAGATGCCAACTTGGTAAGTATGAACCTTCTGGCTATCTATGCCATCGGTAATAGTTTCATCATAGGCTTTAGCTTCCGTAGTAATCGGATCATAAGTGTTAGTAGTACTATTCCAGATACCCCAGGCATTATTACCTGGTTGAGCTGGATTAGATTCGGATACTGGCGAGACTTCCGCAGTAGTGACTTTAGGATCTTTTAATGATGGCTCTACTGCACTAAGTAATACTTCATGTTCGCCATTGCTAGTAACTTTCGCAATAATAGTGCCTTCAGTAATCTTATTAGCTTCAGCAGTATCTTGCATACCCGATGCCGCATCAATGGTAATGACGGTGGGCATGGTGACATTAATATTACCGTCTTTACTCTCCTCCCACATGGGTTTCTCGATTTTGTCTAAGCCACCGAGTGCGACACAACGCACGGAGTAGCCAAGGTAGCGACCGTTATTATTTTGTGGACTCACTGCAGAACTATAGAAATAGAGACGATATGCAAGAGAAGTATCAGTATTAGCTCGGCGCGACCAATAGTAACCACCAGAAGCAGTGCCGGAGAGACCACTAGAGTTGACATAACCAGCAGCAGGGAATATTGCCCTCGTAGAATTATATCCCAACTTGAGGCCATTATAGCCAGTACTTGTGCTACCATTATAAGGGATAGTTTGGTTTCTTACCCAGCCAGCCGTGTTACTGTTCGGGTATTCATTATATAGACTTTGAAAAGAGCCCACCCCATTCACGCTAAGCGGCAACTTCCAGCCTTTTGGGCAGATACTCTCTGCAGCGTCAGCGTCACTCAACGCACTCCCAGTGCGATTTAATTTGCACGACATTGCTGTGGCTGCACACCAAGAATAATAGTTCCCGTACGCTTCTTTCCAACTACTATCAGAATTCAACTTCATACTGGTAGCCCCTTCTGCCATATAGGCGGTGCCATTATCGGTTCCCCAGCTCATTATGTTGGAATTTATAGAAGCATTGATTGGCAAAGTATAATTACTCTCTACGTCAGAATCATCTGGAGTGATTTCTGTTTCTGCAGGGAGGCGTAAATTTTCTACCATCCAACAAGTACCGTCCAACATCTTCATGATTTTATAATAATTATTCGCTCCACCACGAGAATCTAGTAGGTTTTCCGTATCGCCTTCATCCGTGTTGGAGCAGATTTGTTGCGTCATCTCTTGCATATTATCTATATCATGTATAGTTCTAGAATCCCCCGCCGCATAAACTATTGATTTCTCTAAAGCAGAGTTGGCAATTACAAAGCTTCCCAAAAGTAAAGCTCCAATACTAACAAAAGCAAAAACGTATTTACTTTTATAAGGTTGATGTATTTCTAGCATGGAGCCCTCCTTTTGGTCGATAACTTGATACCCCGAGCGCCATAACAAAAATGGCACCGCAAGGGGTGTTAAACAAGTCAGTGTAGCAAGCTTGGAGCTCAACGACAACGACCGTCCCTTACGGTGCCGTTTTTATCGTCGAACATCCAAACTAATAATAGCTTGCATATCTTCACTAACTTGTTTAACTCTTTCATCGTACCAGACATTCCGCATTCCCACAAGTCTAGACATCTCGCGCCATATATTATATTACTGCGCTCATCTAACTTGCCCATAATACAAGCTTACCGCTACCACATTTTTCATCATTTTTTCTTAAAAACTGCTATAATATCTCGAGGAGGATTCATTTCCTCGCACATTTTTAGCTCATTACAGAGGTAAAAGGAGGGTCCTATCATGCACGTCTTCAAGGCCATGAATCGCAAAGAAGTCACCGCCACCATCCTGATTTTCTCACTTAGCCTGGTTCTTGCGGTTTATGGTGTCCATCTTGTCGCTAACCTAGCCAGAGGCTCCTACGAGCCACCCGATGACTACGAAAAGGCCCTACTCGACAGCAACACTTTGTCCGCCCCGCCCCGTCTCTCATGGCTAGTTCTTCTGGAGCGCAATTTCTTCCAACATTGCACCCAGGCCCACCAGATCGAGTACGCTGACGCCATCCTGTTCTATTGTCTTGCTACCATCATCGTCATTAGTGCCGCTCTTCATATCTGGCACCAGTGTATCTATCTCCCGGTCAAGTTCATATGTGTGTCTATCGATCGGCTCAATGAATGGACCCACGTCGAGAAGAGCTTGCGCTACAAGCCCCACCTCCATCACCGCCGCTCCTGTCGGTGACTCTTTATCTCTCCAACTATGTGAAACCCGCCCTCCTAGTAGAGCGGGTTTGCGCCGTCTCAATCTTACCCTGCAACAGCGCCCCTTAGCCTCATCGCAAAATCCATTTGATGGACTGAGACCTGTCCTCTGAAGACGCGCGCACCAGTCCCGCCATGAGACACCCTATGACAAACCTCCGGACTATCCATCCGGAGGTTTTACCTATTCTCTACGGAACTTATTCTTCGCTACCTGAAGCTTTTTCTTCGTCGTTCACTTCGACATCTTTGTTCAGATCTTCATCGACTGATTTTGTCGGTTCTACGAAGTCATTTTCTTCCGTATTTTCTTCTGGGGCATCTGCGTCTTTTTTCACCGGGTCGGCCGCATCCGCCGTTTCCTCAGTTGCGTTATCTGCGCTTACTTCCGCTTCTGCCTTTTGTTCCGCCTCATCCTCGGCTTCGTTCACCTCTGGCGTATCGATTGCCGCTTCGTCTACCAGCTCCGTCTCTGATACATCAGCGACAGTCTCCTCGACCGCATCCGCTGTCGTCGCTTCTTCATCGCTCTCACTCAGCGCATTCAGGAGGGAATCTTCCGCGTTCTTGCGCTTCTTCTTTTCCGGCGCCTTTGCCAGCTCGATGTCGATATCGTAGCCGGTCAATTTCGAGGCCAGGCGTACATTCTGCCCCTGGCGGCCGATCGCGATCGACTGCTGGTCCTCTGTGACGTACACTTTCGCCTTCTTGCCATTGATCTCTACCTTCACGACTTCCGCCGGACTCAGCGCCTCCCGGATGAACTCTTGCGCATTGTCGCTCCAGTTGATAATGTCGATTTTCTCGCGCTCACCAATCTCGTTCATGATCGCCTGCACGCGCACCCCGCGGCCACCCACGAACGTACCTACTGGGTCTACCCCTGGCACAGTCGATTTTACAGCGATCTTCGTCCGGCGACCTGCCTCACGTGCGATCCCTTTGATTTCCACTGCACCGTTATCCAGCTCTGGCACCTCCTGACGGAACAGATATTCGATGAAATCCGCATTCCCGCGCGACAAGATCAGCTGCGCCCGTGAATCATCATGTTCCACGCCCTTGATGTATACCTTCAAACGCTCACCGACTGTATAATATTCACCATCAATCTGCTCGCTCCGTGGCATGATTCCGCGCGCCCGCCCCATATCGATGTGCACCATCCGCGGATCTACTCTCGAGACCACACCGTTCACCACCGTGCCGATTTTATCCTCAAACTCCGCCAAAACGGCATCGCGCTCCGCTTCGCGCAGTCTCTGTACTACGACTTGCTTCGCCGTCATTGCCGCCACACGGCCAAAGCTCTCCACCTCGTGCTCTTCCTCGACGATCTCGCCGATTTCCGCATCCGCCTTCAACTTCTTCGCTTCCTCTTGCGGGATTTCCGTCGCCGGGTTGTAAGCTAATCCGTCCTCAATCACCTCACGACTCACGAACACTTTCGCCTTGCCAGTGTTCATATCGAGCAACGCCCGCACGTTCATCTCGCGGTCGCCATTATCGCGCCGCCAAGCCGCCGCGATCGCCATCTGTACCACGTCGAGCACCGTCTCCTCTGGCAGCCCTTTTTCCTCTGCGATCACCCCCACCATCGCTGTCATTTGTTTTAGATCTAGACCTTCCATCTTTCTCCTCTCTTTATTAATTTTCAGTTTCGTTATTGCAATTTACACTCAGTCTCGCCAAGTCACCACCCTCTTAACCAAAAATCCGCCCCTCTTCGGGTCGGTCAATATCAGTATATCTCTATTTTATCGTACAGACCCCACCCCGTCAACCCCAATTTCCCCCAAAATCCCTAGAAAAAGCGCGAATCACCCTGTCCTCTCATTATACCACACGTCAATCAAAAAGTCAATGAAAACTATTGACAAAACACCCAATCTATGCTACAATGATAGCAACTCCGCAACTAGCGGCTTTTGATGGGGACTGTCTAACGTCACCGTTGATTGTATCGCACCTTAACAGACGTTAGACGATTCACGTCAAGCCCCACTATATTTTCCATAGGAGGTCATACGTATGTCCGAGCTCGCTATTGCTCTTCCCGCATCGTCCTATCCCAGCGTAAAGGCCGCAGTCCATCGGTGGGAAGCCACTCATGGTGTCCCCATCGCCATTGACGATGCCGCCCTACAGGTCAGTATCCTCGAATGGGGGCTCCCCTGGTTCCGAGCTGGCGCCGTCGTCGTCAATGCAACAGGTGAGATTCTCATGGTACACGAAGGTCGCGTCCAGGTGGCAAAGATTAAGGACAAGGCTCTGAAGCAGAAATACCTCTCCGAAGGCTGTAAACCGAATACCTGGGTGGATGGCGACGGCGGTTGGAATCTTCCGGCTGGCCGGCTTAGCCTCGGCGAAGACTTCGAATTCGCCGCCAGGCGTGAGGTCCGCGAAGAAAGTGGCTGGCAAGTCACCATCGAGCGCCACCTCTGCACCCGTAGCAGTGATCAGCCCGGCGACCTGTACATCATGCCGGTCTTCCTTGCCAAGCCTGTTTCCGGCCCGGCCGAGTTCCACACCGTCGAAACCCGTGAGACCCTCGAAATCGCCTGGATGACGGTAGAGGGAATCCGCTTCTTGCACTCCCATGATCTGCTCCGCAGTCCCGATTTCGTCATGAGCAGTATCGAAGCCTATCAGAAAACCCAGCATTAGATTTTAGGAGGTATTTAGCATGTCAAAATGTTCTACGCAACAGACTCTTCCCCCGCGCTCCCTCGCCCGATTGCCCGACACGCTCAGCAGGGAAGGCTGTCACCAAGTCCAGCAAAACGGTTGGCCGTTCTTCCGGGCTGGTATTGCCCTGGTGAACTATTTGGGAAACATTATGCTCGTCAAAGAAGCTGGTACAAGGAGTACCTTGGACGGTCATGAAGCCGGGGCGCCGACCGCACACGGCAAATGGAATCTCCCGTGCGGGCCGATGCGCCCTTGGGATAATCTTTGCACGGCTGCCTGTTATCACGGTATTGATCAGACGGCTCATGATTTCGATCTGGGCGACATTTGCCACATCGGTTTCCGGTTCGATATTGACGACCCGCATATGGTTGTAATCTACCATGCGGATACTCCGCACCTGCTGGACGCCGATCAACCCAACCCTGATAAAGTTGCCAGGATCGCCTGGTTCAACTACGAGGAAATCGAGCAGCTTGCCGCCGATGGTCAGCTGAGTGATCCGGAGTTGGTTTTGTCAGCTGCTCGGGCCGAACGTGATCATATTAGCATCCCGGATGAGGTTATCACTCAGTATCAGTCCAAATACGCCCACGACTAACCTTTCCATCAAATACCCGCACCTTATTGCCCCGTATCTTATGATGCGGGGCTTTTCCTTTGGCTAGATATGAAATAGCACTCTTGAACTGGTGATGGCGAACGAATAGGGAGTGGCACTTCCTCTTCTTAGCGGTGCAGTCAGCAAGACTGCGTTAGCAGTCTTGACACCCGAGTGCTAATTTGCTAAAATAAAGTCAATTAGCAGTCTTGACATATGAGTGCTAATGAAATACAATAGATTATATACCTTAATATTGTACAACCTTGAGCTATGTCTCAAGCTGATGATAAACTCAGAAAGGAGAAATTATGTCAAAAATTATTGGTATTGACCTCGGTACTACCAACTCAGCCTTCGCCTACATGGTCGCCGGCAAACCCGAAGTCATTACGAACAGCGAAGGCGACCGTACTACTCCGTCCGTCGTCGCTGTTACTAAGAAAGGCGACCGCCTCGTTGGTAAAGTCGCTCAGCGCCAGCGCGTGACCAACCCTAAGAACACCATTTACGGCATCAAGCGCCTTATCGGCCGCAAGTTTGATGACAAAGAAGTCCAGCGCGACCTCGACATCATGCCGTACAAGATTGTCAAGAAGGGGAACGGTGTCGCTGTCGAGATGGACGGCAAAGAATACACCCCAGAGGAAGTTTCTGCTATGATTCTTTCTAAGATCAAAGCTGACGCTGAAGCTTTCCTTGGCGAGAAAGTCACCGAAGCTATTATCACCGTTCCGGCTTACTTTAACGATTCTCAGCGCCAAGCTACCAAGGATGCTGGTAAGATTGCCGGCCTCGAGGTACGCCGCATTATCAACGAGCCTACCGCCGCCGCTTTGGCTTACGGCCTCGAGAGTAAAAAAGACGAAAAAATCGCCGTTTTCGACCTCGGTGGTGGTACTTTCGATGTTTCCATTCTTGATATTGGCGACGGTGTCTTTGAGGTGAAATCCACAAACGGTGATACTCACCTCGGTGGTGAAGATTTCGATAATATTATCGTCAACTTCTTGCTTGACGAGTTCAAGAAAGAATCCGGTATTGATATTCGTGACGATGCTGCCGCCATGCAGCGCGTTAAAGACGAAGCCGAGAAAGCCAAGAAAGAGCTTTCCACTGCGAAAGAAGTTGAGATCAACTTACCGTTCTTAACTGCTGATGCTGACGGTCCTAAGCACTTCGAGTACACCCTTACTCGTGCCAAGATGGAAGAGTTGGTCAAGCCACTTCTTAACCGTCTCGCCGAGCCAGTCGAGAAGGCTCTTAAGGACGCCAAGCTCACCGCCAAAGACATCGACGAGATTGTCATGGTTGGTGGTATGACCCGTATGCCTGCCGTCGTCGAAGAAGTCAAGAAAATCTTCGGCAAAGATCCGATGCAGGGTGTCAACCCCGACGAGGTCGTGGCTGTAGGTGCCGCTATCGAAGGTGGTGTCTTGCAAGGCGATGTGAAAGATGTTCTCTTGCTTGACGTTACTCCGCTTTCCTTAGGCATTGAGACCATGGGTGGCGTTTCTACGAAGCTCATCGAGCGCAACACTACTATTCCTACCTCCAAGTCCGAAGTCTTCTCTACCGCCGCTGACAATCAGCCACAGGTAGAAATCCACGTCTTGCAGGGTGAGCGTGAAATGGCCGCCGACAACAAATCTCTCGGTCGTTTCATCCTCGATGGTATCGCCCCGGCTCCTCGTGGCGTCCCTCAGATTGAAGTTACCTTCAATATCGACGCTAATGGTATCTTGAACGTTACCGCCAAAGACAAAGGAACCGGCAAAGAGCAATCTATTACCATCCAGAACTCCGGCAACATGAGCAAAGAAGATATCGAAAAGGCTCAAAAAGAGGCCGAAGCTCACGCTGAAGAAGACAAGAAGAAGCGTGAATCGATCGACGCTAAGAACCAGCTCGAGAACGCCATCTACCAGGCCGAGAAGATGCCTGACGAGCACAAGGACAAAATCTCTGAGGACGATGCAAAGAAGATCAAAGACGCTGCCACCGAAGCCCGCAAGACTCTCGATGATACCAGCGCTGACAAGGACACTTACGAATCTGCCCTCAAGACCCTAAACGACACTCTGATGCCGATCGGTGCCAAGATGTATCAGAATACTTCTACTGATGCTAAGTCTGACGACCAAAGTTCTACCGACTCTAGCGACAACTCTGGTGACGAACCAGTTGAAGGTGAAGTCGTTGATAAAGAATAGGAGCGTAAGAGCATCGGCGACTTGGCTTAGCTTTTACTGGTTGATGGGTCGTGAACATTAATAAGGCTGGGCGATGGTCGATTTCCATTGAATAAGCTTCTGAGATTGTCTCAGCTAGCTTATGGAATGAGACCTCGCCCACCTAGACCCAGAAACCAGAAAAAGTAAGACAAGTTCCCAGGTTGTTCTTTTTGTGTTATAATCATAAAAAGGAGGCCGCATGCCAAAACTATTCTTAGTCACCAATCCTGGTTCTTCCAGCCGTAAATATGCTTTGTATCGCGATGGGGAAGAAGTCTGCTCATTGCACTTCGAGACCGAAGACAAGCGACTTATCTGCACCCTCAAGCATGCCGACGGCCGCACCCAGAAATACACCGATGGTTTTAAGCGTATCGCCGACACCATCCGTTACACTCACAATATTCTTACCGAATCTGGCTATCTCGATGCCGATACTAAGCTCGATGGTATTCTCGCCCGCGTCGTTGCGACCGGCGAATTTTTTAATAATGATTATATTGTTGATGAAGAATGTTTGCGCCGGCTCGAGGAAGAGAAGCGCCGCGCCCCGCTCCATGTCCCGGTCATCGCCACTGAGATTGCCAAATGTGTCGAGACTTTTCCTAGCACGCCCGTGATTATTATTTCCGATTCGCACTTCCATCATACTCGTGACGACGTTCACAAATATTACGCTATTGATATCGACCTCGCCAATCGCGCCGAGATCAAGCGCTACGGTTATCATGGTCTCTCCATGGGCGCCGTGCGCAATTATCTTCGCGACCATGATCTTTTACCTTCGCGCGTCGTCGCCTGCCACCTTGGTTCGGGCGCCTCTCTCACCGCTATTAAGGACGGTTATTCTTACGATACTACTATGGGCTATACTCCGCTCGAGGGCATCATGATGGCTACTCGTACCGGTGATATCGACCCTGCCGCCGCCATCGCCATCCAGCACGAGCTCGGGTTCAACGAAGAAGCCGTTGAGGAATATCTTAATCGTCAATGTGGTTTGCTTGGTGTGAGTGGTGTTAGCGGTGATATGCGTGAAGTCCTCGCTGCCCGTGCCGACCATCCCCGCGCGCAGCTCGCCTACGACATGTACATTTATCGCGTCCAGCGTGCTATCGGTGAAATGGTTGCCGCCATGCAAAGTGTCGATGCTTTAGTCTTCACTGCTACGATTGGTGAGCGCAATTCCGAAATTCGCCGCGACATCATAGCTGGTCTCGGCTACCTCGGTTTTTCTGCCGATCTTGCCAAGAACGACACCGGCCTCGACGGTCACGAACACGTAGATATCTCCGCACCTGATTCCAAGCCTATCTACGTCATCCACACCGACGAAGCTGCCGCTATGATTCGTCGCGCCATGATCCTCCTCGAGCAGCAGAAGTAGCCAAATATGTTATAATATCCTCATGAACGACCAAGTTACCAGGGAAGAAACTTCTGAGATCCTCCGCCTCGCCGAGCAGTGCCTCGAGGCGGCAGGTGATTTTGTGGAATTAGGCTGCTACCGCGGCGATACCTCTGTGCTTCTTGGTAAATTATTACAACAATCCGCCAGTACCTCTCCAGCTCATCATCTCTGGATCTACGATTCTTTTGCTGGCCTCCCCGAAAAGACCGCCGAAGACTCCTCTGGTGCTGGTGCTAATTTCCAGGCCGGCGCCCTCCTCGTCACCAAGCGCGAAGTCCTTGACAAGCTCCACAAGCATGGTCTCAAAACCTCCAGCCATCCCGACCCTAATCTTCCGACCGTCATCGTCAAGAAAGCCTGGTTTAGCGACCTCGCCAACCAAGACCTTCCGGAGAAAGTTTCCTTCGCTTTTTGTGATGGTGATCTCTATTCTTCCATTAAGACTAGCCTTCAGCTCGTCGCTCCTCGCCTCGCCCCGCAGGGAATCATTGTTGTACACGATTATAATAATCCCGAGCTCCCCGGTTCCGCCCGCGCCGTTGACGAATTCTTACGCTCTCACCCGGATTTTCGGCTCACCGTTCGCTACACCCTTGCCATTCTCCAGCGCCGATAGACCCCGGATCACCACCAACCGCGAGCAGACCATTTTCCCGCCTAAACCCTCTAGCACTCGCCCATAAAGTGTGCTAAAATATTCCTAGAGCAGCAGTGACAGTTCTTTTAATCTTTGGGAGAAAGGAGGGTAGGTTATGGTTTTAGCAATTCGTTTGTTAAATAAAAAACTTCTAGAAATAGAAATTACCGCCTCAAACAAGAAGCGGTAACCCAAAACTTACCAATTCCATTCTAGCAAACTTTTATATTGACGTCAAGACTTCTTCAAAGTCTAGCTAGCCCCACTAGTTCAAGGCCTGCTGCTCGGAAGGACGTATTTAGATTATGGCAAAAAGAGATTATTATGAAGTTTTAGGCGTATCTAAAAACGCCTCCGATGACGAAATCAAGAAAGCTTACCGCAAGCTCGCCGTCAAATATCACCCTGATAAAAACCCCGGCGACAAAGAAGCCGAGGCCAAGTTCAAGGAGATTTCCGAGGCTCACGAAGTGCTTTCCGATAAGCAGAAGCGCGCCCGTTATGATCAATTCGGTCATGCCGGTGTCGGTGGTAACGCTAGCGGCGGCAATCCATTCGCTGGCGGTAATGGCAGCTACAGCTTCAACGGCCAGAGCTTTAATTTCGACTTCGGCGGTGGCGGCGGTCTCGACGACATCCTCGGCTCCATCTTCGGTTTCGGCGGCGGTCAGCGTCGCCCAGCTCGCGGTACCGATTATCGCACTACTGTCGTGCTCAGCTTCGAAGAAGCCGTGTTCGGCACGACGAAGATCGTCGCCGCCGACGGCAAAGATCTCAAGGTGAAAATCCCCGCCGGCATCGACGACGGCATGTCGATCCGCCTCAGCGGCAAAGGTGGCGCCGCTCCGAAGGGCGGCACGCGCGGCGACCTCTATGTCTTCGTCCGCGTCAAGCCGCACAAGCACCTCACCCGCGAGGGTAGCATCATCCTTTCCGAGAAAACTATCTCCATGGTCGACGCCGCTCTCGGTACCGAAGTCGACGTCGAGACTGTCGATGGCAATGTCCGCATGAAAGTCCCCGCCGGCACCCAGTCTGGCACTCCGTTCAAGCTCTCCGGTCATGGCGTCCCGCTTATGCGCAGCGATGGCGATCGCGGCCCCCATATTGTCACCATCATCGTCGAGACTCCGAAGAACCTCAGCAAACGTCAGAAGGAACTCCTCGAGGAATTCCGCAATCCCAAGAACAAAAAGCACGGTTTCTGGAGCTAAGATTGACTTATTATGGATAATATTATACGATAATAGTATATGTCACAAAAAGATCTCCCCATCATCGGTAATAACGCCCTCGTCACCATCGCGGGGATTGCCAAAATCCCCGCCAAAGTCGATACCGGGGCTGATTCCTCCTGTCTCTGGGCTAGCAATCTCACTATCAACCCCGCTGGTCAGCTCGAATTCACCCTCTTGGGACCTGAGCACCCTCTCTATACCGGAGAAATAGTCACTATCGATGATTTTAGCGTTCAGCAGGTTCGCAATTCCACCGGCCACGTCACGATCCGCTACCGCGTCACTCTCCCTATGAAAGTCCACGGCAAGATTATTCGCACGCGTTTCACCCTCTCTGATCGCAGCAAAAATCGTTTTCCCGTTCTCATCGGTCGCAAGACTATTCAAAATAAGTTCCTTGTCGATGTTTCCAAGATTGCTGTCCCCCGCCAAACTACTCTGAAAACCGAGGAGCTGAACGCCGAACTCGCCGCTAATCCTCATAAATTTCACCAGAAATACATGAAAAATCAATCCTAACCCCACAAATTCGCGTTTTGAGCCACTTCCACCTCAAACCTCGGTCATACTAAGCTTAAACCTTATCGGCCCCTCCAGAGCCTTCTGAGAGGGCGCTTTTTGCCCGAAACCACCTGAAATTACCTCAAAATGCCCAAAATTCCACCTCACCATCATACGAATAATTGCTAATCTAGGTTTTTCCCAGTAGACTCTTCCCTAAAAAGTGGTATAATTAACCTGTTATGAAAATCGCGATTTTATCGAACGGCAACGCCAACTATTCTACCAAGCGCCTAGTAGAGGAAGCAGAGAACCGTGGCCACAAGGTGAAGGTGGTCAAGTATAAGAATTGCTATATGTCTCTGGACGAGAAGCACCCGAGCGTCCATTACAAGGGAAAGAAGCTCAGTGGCTTCGATGCCATTATTCCGCGCATTTCTAATGGCATGACGCGTTATGGCTGCGCGGTGGTGCGCCAGTTCGAGATGCAGGGTGCATGGACGGCTTCTAGCTCGATTGCGATTACTCGTGCACGCGATAAGCTGCGCTCGCAGCAGATTCTCACCAAGGCTGGTATCGACACTCCGAAGACCCTCGTCTCCCGCAACACCGCCGACATCGACGACCTTCTCGAGCAGATCGGCCTCCCGGTCATTATCAAGCTCGCTACCGGTACCCATGGCAACGGCGTTGTCCTCGCCGATACCAAGAAAGCCGCCAAGTCCGCTCTCCAGGCCTTCTACCTTTACAACGAAGATGGCACCAACATCCTCCTCCAGGAGTACATCAAGGAATCCGCCGGTACCGACATCCGCGCCTTCGTGGTCGGCTCGCGCGTCGTCGCTAGCATGCAGCGCCAGTCGCTCGATGACGATTTTCGCAGCAATCTCCACAAAGGCGGCGGCGGCACCAGCATCAAGCTTACGCCGGAGGAGAAGCGCATCGCTGTTCGCGCCTCTAAGGCCATGGGTCTTCATATCGCCGGCGTCGACCTCATGCGCTCTAATCGCGGTCCGCTCGTCCTTGAGGTAAACGCCTCCCCCGGCTTCGGCATCGAGAAGATTACTGGCCGCAACGTCGCTGAGAAGATTATTGACTACGTTGAGAACAACGCTGCGCGCAAGAATTCTAAAGATCGCATCGGCGCCTAGCCTCAACCCTAAATGTTGTAAAAATCACAACACCATCACACCATCATCACACCATCATCACAACACCACAACGCGGTAATATCACAAAACTACAACATCGCAACAATACTCCGCAAAACCACTACAAACAAAACTATCGCCAGTCCAAACCCCTAAGCCCTGTGGAAAAGTGCCATCGAAACGGCACTTTTTGCCACAAAAGTTCTTTACAAACATAATAATTTTGGTAAAATAAAGGTAACAAAAGAAGGGAAACAAACACATGAAAAAACTCCACACTCATGCTATTTTTGCCCTGGCTTTCATGCTGGGACTTGCGATGCCTATCGCAACCATTATCACGGCGCGTCCGGCCTCGGCTGCCGAGCAAGCCGACAGTGCCTCTGCTACCGTCAGCGATGCGGCTGCTCTAGCTACCGCTCTGCAAAATCCTAACATCACCACGGTCACTCTTGGCCGCGAGATCGATTTTGCCAATTCTGCTACCATTGTCATTAATCGCACCACTCCGCTCGTCCTTAATCTCAACGGTTTTAACATTACTTCTACTGCCAAGCAAGTTTTTGCCATTCAGCAGGGTAACGTTCGTATCACCGGGCAGGGCACTATTAACGCTCCTAAGTCCGTCATTAAGGTTCAGGGTTCCACTGACCCCAACGCTGCTAACTATACCGTCGTCACTATCGACCCCGAAGTCGACCTCCACAGCGGCGCCGCTTATGGCCTCGCGGTGTACCCAAAAGTCATTTCCAAAGACCCTAGCTGCTATGGTGTCGTAGTTAATTTCAACGGCAAAGCTTCCGGTGCTTACGGCTTGAGCGTCCACGGCAACGTCCAGGAATCCAACAACGCCCCGCAGATCAACATCGGCGCCAGCGCTCAGATTATTTCTAATGGCACCGCTGCTGATAACGCCCCAATCTACGCCGCTGGCTATGCTGTCTGGAATATCGGTGCGGCCACCCTTACCGGCGAGATGGGCGTCGGTCTCAAAGCTGGCACCTTCAACTTCAACGGCACCAAGCTCACCGCTACCGGTAATTTCGACGATCCTACCACTGGCACGGGCGGTATCGACGGCACCGGCGTCGCCTTCCAGATCGAGCATCACACTCAATATTCTCCTGAGCCTATCGTGATCAACATCAACGGCGGCACTTACACTAGCGCCAACGACCTCTTTTACGAATATGGCGACAGCGCTACCCGCTCCATCACCGCTCCAGCCGATATCAATATCACTGGCGGCACCTTCATTGCCGGCGAAGGTCACGAAATCTTCGGTGGTGATTACGCCCAAGATGACATCATGATCAGCGGCGGTACTTTCAAGGGCACAGATGTTGATACCTTCAAATCTCGCGGCTATCTCGCTAATAACCTCACTGTCGATAACAATGGTAATGTCGTCGTCATCACCTCTGGCGGTTCCGGCACTACTACTCCTACCACGCCAGACACCAACAAACCGGCTCAGCCCACCACTCCAGATCAGGGCCAAGATCAAGACAAAGACCCATCCACCCCAGTCCCAGACACCGGTCTCAATCAAGGCGTTGGCGCCATCAGCGCAGTCGCGACAATCGTCCCGCTCATGATCGGTGCAGGCTTCCTCCTCTCCCTTTATAGCAAGCGTCTCCATAAGAATCGCCAGGCCGAGATTATCGACGACATGGTTAGCGCCATCGACGCTCAGCCAGTCTCTGCCGAGTCTGCCCGCGAGCCTATCATTGAGCGCTTCGAAGCTGTCGCCATCGACCGCCCAGCCGCTCCAGCTGCCGCTCCAGTCGACACCTTCATCAAAAAATAACTAATTACTCCTTAATTTAATCTACTCTTGTTTGCGCCTCCGCTCCCTGGAGGCCAAACCCAAAACTATATTCTCCTTCTTAGCCACCTCCTAGGGGTGGCTTCTAAGATTAGAACTTCATGCTTGAACTATGCGAGCACCGGTGAGATGGATTCTGTTTTAGGGAAGAACGAAGTTCTTTTCCGTAGGAATTTTGAGAATTATTGAAGCAGAGCTTACTATGCGTAAATAATTCGACAAATTCCGATAGAAAGCGTCAGCTTTCTTCAAAACAGGATCCATCGATGGTCCGAAATAGCAAGCATTTTATACTCTAAGTCACTGAACTTGTCAAAAAATCGCCCGTTTTTACATAAATTTAAGCAAAATGTCCACAAAAAGTATAGAAAATGCTTGACATTTTTTTTTTTTTATTGCGTAAAATGGAAAGTAGTTAACAATTAATTCATTAAGGAGAATATAATGAAGAAAAGTCAAATTTTGGCTGCTCTCGCTTTAGCATTCGCTTTAGGTGTTGCTGTAATTCCAACTGCTAGCACCTACGCTCAGTTCGTCGATAACAATAATGTTCTTGACGCTGATCTTACCGCTAAGGTTCAGAAAGAAGTTGATACGGCCAAGCTTTCATGTGGCTTCCACATGGACAACAATGCTCAGGTCCTCTATTACAACCTCTATAGCGATTTAGCTGACGCCCTCGACAACACTGCTGTCGATGTAGACAATGCAAAAATTACTGCATTCAGCGGTGCTGGTAACCTCAAGGATTCATACTATGCTACTATTCAGGCATTTATGACCGCTGCAAGTTTGGACGCGCGTCACCTTCCAGCTGGTGTCCCAGAGACTCTTCCAGACACCATTACTAACTATGATGATGCTGTCGCTTTCATTGGCACCGAAAAATCTGGCGTAATTAGCAAGATTTCTGCTGCATCAACCGTTACCGGTGTAGTTGCTACTGCTTACAACAATGCTGTCGATTCACTCAAGGCTAACCTTTCTGCAGCTAAAGCCATCGTGACTGCTGCTGAAAATACAGCTGCTACCGCATTGATGGGCTATATGAACGCTATTAACAACGTCTACTATGGTTTGACTTACGATCAAGCTGTTAAGGCTGCTAATGCGCTTAACTACAGCGAGAACGGCACCTGCTCAGTCGCTCGTGTCCGCAACTTGCGCATCGCAGTCAACAACGCTCAAGGTATGATCAATGATGGCACTCAGAACTACTCAGCTACTCGTGCTGAGCAAGCTATCGCTGCTATTAAGAAAGCTTTGAACGGCGGTACCGTTACTGACGAAGATGTCAACCAGAAGCCTGACATGAAGCCGACTGAAGGCAACAAAGCCCCAGACACTGGTATTCTTTCCAACGAAGATGGTGGTGCTTCAACTACTGTAGCTATGGTTGCAGGTGTTGCTACCGCTCTTACCGCTGCTGGTGCAGGTGTAGTTGCTTACCGCAATGCTCGCCGCTCAAGCCGCAAATAATTAGATCTTTAAGATTTAATTCACCGAGGACAGCCCTGGCCTAGCTGGGGCTTTCCTCATCGCTATTTATAGCCGGGTCCGAGCGAACCCCGCAAGTTTCGCTCCTCTGTACCTTAGAGGATGCCACAGGACACCAAATTAGTTCAAGCATTTGATATTCATGTTTGACCTTAATTTAATTTATATATCTACTCGTTCTGAGGTTTCGTCTAAGGTTCTGAGCACGAGACTGTTGTTTGTGTATCTATAATATAGGTACGAGAAGCACTACTATTATCCCCCTATCTGTGTTATAATAACATTATGTCAAAAGAAGAATTACTAGAACGCCGCGCTAAGAGTATGGCTCGCAGCATGGAGGTCGAAGGCGCCGATTACAAACGCATGGAAAAGCTCCTCCTCCAGAATCTTCACCGCCGGAAGTCTTAGCCATGGACGAACTGGGCTACTTCGTCGAATGTGGCGACACTATGCCGAACAAGCTTGGTATTTCTGATGCTCAAGAATTAGAGAATATTGAGTACGATATTACCGCCCGGAATACTCAAAAAGTCCTCCAGCAGCCCTGTCCCAAAGTTTTCGATTTTAATCTTCTGCTCGATCTCCATCGTCTGCTTTTCGAGGAGATTTATGATTTCGCCGGCAAAGTCCGCACAGTCAATATTTCTAAGCCCAACAGTCCTGTCCCTTTCTGTTATGTCGATTTCATCCCGTCCGAGGCGAACCGTATCTTCAGCGAGCTCGCTCAGGATCATTATCTGGTCGGTCTGAGTCATCCTGATTTTGTCGAGAAATTAGCCTATTACGCTTCCGAGCTCAACGCTCTCCACCCTTTTCGTGAGGGTAATGGTCGCACAACCCGCCTGTTCCTAGATTTGCTTTGCAATAATGCTGGATATTTTATCGATTTCGCGCTGGCTTCTCGCCGCGCTATTCTCTATGCTGATACTACCGCTTTCGCCGGCGATCTCGCTCCGCTCCGTGATCTCTATCGCCAAATCGTCATCAAGATCTAGACCAACTGGCGTATTACTTAGCATTTTCCCAGCTCTAATCCAACCGCGTTCTTCTGTAAAGTACCTACAATCGTGCGTGGTTCGCTTCATCAACTCAACTCCAACTATACTATTCGAGCCTAATCGTTGTAATTTATACAACGATTTTCATTAGTTTTAAGCTTAAATTTTCCAAAAAATCCAAAAATGTCCCGATTTTTGATAGAAAATGCTTGACTTCTTCTAAGAATCCATTAAAATAAGACTTAGATATAAATTAAATTAAGGAGAATATCAAATGAAGAAAGCTCAAATTTTGGGCGCTCTCGCTTTAGCATTCGCTTTGGGTGTTGTCGCACCAGTTGCTAGTACGCATGCTGCTATGGTTAAAATCGATGACAAGGGTGCTCTTGTTACCGATAAGGATATGACCAAGAAGATGCAAGACGCTATCGAAGAAGGTAAAGAGTCTTGTGGCTGGCACCTTGAAGGTACTGGCGATGCAGCTGTCATGAAGTATTACTATGACCAGTTCCTTGCTCTTGACGATGCTCTCGAAGTCGCTGAAAATGTCGTTAAGAAAGAAAAAGAATTCTTATACGATACTACCACTGGTGCTAACGGCGCTGGTGCAGGTAGCGCATTTAAAGCTAACTATCCAACTGGTTTAAAGGGTTACTACGCTGAAGTTATCACTAACTTGAATGCAACTCTTGCTGGCTTGAATCCAACTGTCGCAGCTTCCGACAATATCGAGACTACCTTTACCGATGGCGTCAAAACTTATGAGAACGCAGTAAAGTTCATCGGTGACACTCGTATTGAGATGACCAAGCTCGCTAATCGCTACACTAACGAGAACGTTCCAGCTGCTTCAGCTGCTTACCGTACCGCTGCTGAATATCTCGAGAATGTTCTCGAATCTGCTGCTGACGAATTAGAGTTTGTCGAAGAGCTCCAAAGTGACTCCACTATCCAGCCAGCTATCAACGCTATCACCGAGGCTAAGGATGTTGATACCAATGTTACCTACGCTCAGGCCGTCGCTGCTGCTAAGGCTTTGACCGTTAACAATCACGGTACTTGCAACCTCACCAAGGCTCTCAATATCGAGAAAGCTGTTGAATACGCTGAGAGCTTGATCAAGAGTCAGAACAGCTTCTGGGCTAGCGAAGGTGAGAAAGCTATCGAGAACATCAAGAAAGCTATGAACGGTGGTACCATCACCGACGAAGACGTCAAGAAACCAGATACCGCTGACAAGAATGACGGCAACAAGGCTCCAGACACTGGTATCCTTTCTACCGAAGATGGTGGTGCTTCAACTACTGTAGCTATGGTTGCAGGTATTGCTACCGCTCTTACCGCTGCTGGTGCAGGTGTAGTTGCTTACCGCAATGCTCGCCGCTCAAGCCGCAAATAATTAGCTTCTCTAGTAGATTCTAATTAGCCAAAACCTCCGGATCACTCCGGAGGTTTTGCCATGTCTCTAATCTGAAGTCAGCAAACAGTCATACCCCAACCCCGCTCAACCTAGTACAAACCGCAAACCATCTCACATATATTCAGATCGCACTTCCAGAATCACGCCATTTTCTTGCCTCTCCCGCAAATTACCTTAAATAATATTGACTTTTTAGAGTAAGTGTGCTATAATGGTAGTATAACTATGTACTATATATCATAGCCAATTCCTATTTATACGATGGGAAATTAAGATTAGCTAATTTATTATAAAAGGGAAGGATCTATGCCTAGAAGGCAACGAGGCAAAAAAGCCAAAGAATCTGTTGAGATTTTGTCTGATGCGCTCGACTCCGTCGTATCGCAACCTTTTGCATCTCCGGAACCAGAACTAAAACCTTCCGCTAGCACCTCTTCCCGCAAGCCAAAGAAATCCAAAAAATATTCTCCATCTTCGATCACTTCCTACGCCGAGCTGATTTCTGCTATTGCTGCCGGCGAGCCGCACCTAATTCTCGGTGACAATATCATTGTTGAAGAAAACATCCTCATCAAGCAAAATCTCATCATTGATTTTAATGGTTTTTCTATTATCGCTGAAGATAATCTTCCGAGCGCTCGCATCCTCGACATCCGTAGTGGCGAAGTCACCTTAGCCGGCAAGGGCAAGATTTTTGCCATGGGTCCGAACGGTGTCGCGATTCGTGCTTTTGGCGCGATCAGCTCTGGCCTGCCCGAATATACCGTCGTCCATGTCGGCCCCGACATTCAACTCTTCGCGCCGAACGCCTATGGGATTTTGATTTCACCGAATCTTGGCGTCGCCTATGGTCTCACCGTGAATTTTGCTGGGCGGATCTTCGCTCGTGACGGTATTTGTATTGCTAATGGTGTTAACGGTCGCGATCTTCATCTTCCGCTTATTAATCTCAAGCCTGGCTCTAGCATCGTCGCCGACGAAGCTAGCGGTGCCGCCATCGAAGCTGCCGGCTATGGCATTTGGCATATTACCGACGCTCGCCTCAGCGGTGCCGTCGGTGCCAATCTCAAATCCGGCCAGCTCGACTTCGCTCGCCCGCAGATTATCGCCAATGCCGGTCCCGCTATTAATCTCCTCGAGAATTCTGCCAAAGATCTCGAAGTCACTATCGAGCAGGGAAATTACGTCTCCATGACCAGCGATCTAGTCATGGGCACTCCCGCCCCCGTCAAGAAGTTCACCGTCAAAAGCTGTGAATTCTATGGCACGCAAGACATTCTCTCACCTGAGCTAGCCGGGCATATTAAGACTAAAAGTTCACATCTTCATACCGATATCGCCTCCTTCCTCGAGACCCTCATCCCGCAGACCGACCTTCTCGTGATCGAACCTGCGCCCTCTCCCGATGAAACCATCCTTTCTGATGAAGATACCATTACAATCGAAGATGATTTTATGCCGGAGAGCTCTTCTGTCCCCGAGCCACCCGAACTTCTTGCAGATTTAGAAATCACCGCAGCTCCTGAGCTTCTCTCTGAGCTAAAAATCGACCACCCAAAAAAATCCCCCATCCTCGAGCCTACTGAGCCGACGTCGCTACCTAGCGCTGTCGACCAAATCTTAGACGACTTTTCTCCATCTGATTCTGTTGATGACGATTTGCTCTTGCAAGAGTTTGCGGATGCGAAGATCACCACGTCTGTTCCCACTGATGAGCCTACTCCGCGCCCCGTGGCTATTATTGCTACCCCTCAGACAGTTTCTCATTCGACGACCGTCGCTACTCCTCAACCAGCTCCGCAATCTTACAAATCTACTTTGCCTTTGCCTACTCTCGGCAAGCCTGCTCAACCAGCTCTTCTCAGCGAGCAAGAAGCCGCTCGTAATGCTTTGACCGACGCCATTACTGAGATTCGTCGTCTGAAACCCGAAGATTACGAAGTCGGTTTCGCCGATCTCGAGCGTGCCTTGCGCAAAGCCGAGCATATCCTCGCTAGTCCGCTTGCCGACATGGCGGATATTCGTGATGCTTCTAGTATGCTCCTGCAGGCTTTCGACAATCTCGAGGAGCGTGACGAATTTTCTCTCAGTGATGAAGAACTCGACGAGCTCTTCTATCATGGCGCCGTGCTCGAAGAGGTCGCCCGCCCGTCGAAATCTTCTAAATCGCAGCGCCCTGCTTCTAAGTCTTACCCGCAGACACCAAAATCCGCTCCCACCGTCCTGGAGCCACTCGCTACTTCACCAGATGCAAACTCTGCGGAACCAGATTTCTCTGTCCTTAGCGAAATCATCACCACGATCGCCGGCCTGAAGCTCGATAATTACACTCCCGAGAGCCAAGAGTCTCTTCTGGACGAGCTTGACCGTGCCGAAGCTGTCCTTGCTAATATGTCTTCCAGCCAAAGCGAAATTGACGAAATCGCCACCAGCCTCCTCGCCGAGATGTCTAATCTTCAGCGCACGCGTTTCTCTCATTCTTCCGCTCCCGATCTCGTCCGAACCAACAGCCCCGCCCCAGTCGTCGGCGCCTTGCTTCCGGCTACTATGATCGACGAGCTGGCTCCCGCTACAACTTGGATGCTCGGCACGACCATGATTGACGAAATGAACCCCTACTCTATGGATATTACCACTCGCGAACAAATCCTCCGCGCTATGCGTCCGTGGGTTCACGAGATTATCGAAATGGCCACCGAGCCGTTCAAGAAACTTTCACATAGCATCGCTATTGGCATTCGCGCTGGCCGCCACGCCTATCGTGAATCTCTCCACTCTGGCATTCGCTTCTAATCAGCGCAGGCTACTTTTTGCGGATTTTATCATGCTAGTGCTTGGTATTTTGCCCCAAAGTATGCTACACTCGGGAGCATGTTTAAGCGATTGTTGCGCCCAATTCATCCCAGCTGGAGCTTTTATACTCTCACTTTTGGCATAATTTTTGGTATTATTCTCAGCATCGTCACCGAGCAAACTCTTATCACTAGCTTCCTCTGGATTCTTCTCCTGATTATTCTGATTTTGCTTTGCTTCCGCCATGCTTGCCTGCTTACTGCCGACATCGTTTTCCTGGCTGGCTTTCTACTAGGTAGTTTCCGTACCAGTTTCGAGCTTTCTGGCCGCGCATTCACTCAGAATCTTACCAGTCATAACATCATTGTAGCAGGGAATCTCGCCGAAGATCCCGATGATAGTAGTGGCAAGCTCGTCCTCCGCCTGCACCATCTCCGTTTCTATGCCGCTTCTGACCCTGTGGAAAACCTGTGGAAAAGTCCTCATCAACTTGTGGAAAGCTCTGTGCAAAACTCCGCCGCTCGCGACTCACCACCAGCCAATTCTAACTCTCTCCAAGATTTCATCAATACCGACTCTTTCACTCCTACCTCTGGCACCCTCTACGTTACTCTCTCTACTGAAGTCGAGCTCGCGCGTTCTGATCTCATCATCCTGCAAGGGAAGCTCGACGCTGGTTTCGGCACTTTTGTCGGCAAAATGTCTCGTCCCGAAATCTTGGCGATCGAGCGCAGCGATCCTGGTGATATTTTTGCTCAGTTCAAACATTGGTTTTCTGATGTTGTCAAACAGTTCATCCCGTCCCCTGAGGTTGACCTCGGTCTGGGCTACCTCATGGGTATGAAATCCGGTCTACCCAAAGATTTTTCTACCGCTCTCCAGGCCGTCGGCATGACGCACGTCGTCGTCGCTTCTGGCGCCCATCTTGCCATCCTCACCAACGCCGCCAAGAAACTTTTTGGCAAAATCTCCAAATTCGCCGGCATCCTTTTCTCCTTGCTCATGATTCTAGCTTTCGTTATGGTTGTCGGCTTCACACCCTCCATGACTCGCGCCGCCCTAGTTGCTAGTCTCTCCCTGATTGTGGGCTATTTTGGCCGCAAGTTCACGCCCCTTCGCCTCATCAGCTTCGTCGCCATGATTACTCTCCTCATCGACCCTATCAACTTCCTCAATCTCGGCTGGCAACTTTCGTTCGCCTCGTTTTTCGGTATCCTGATTCTTGCTCCTCGCCTTCAGAGAACCTTTTACGGCGGCAAACATCCTCCTTGGCTTGCCTCCATGCTCATCACTAGCGCCGCTACTAGCCTAATTTGTGCACCGATTCTGATCTATAGCTTCGGCACTCTCTCGTTTCTATCTTTCGTCGCCAACCTCATTATTCTCCCCACTCTACCTTACGCTATGCTGGGTATGGTGCTGACGGGCGCTACCGGCTTCATACCGTTTCTCGCGCCCCTAGTTGCCCAGCTCACCACTTGGCTACTCGACCTCCATATCTGGCTGGTCAACTTCCTCAGCGAACAAACCGCCTTCATTCTAAATTTTTCGAGCAATAACTCAATTTTCTTCCTACTCTATCTCCCTGTCTTGGTCTACCTAACATATCCTACGTTATCGAAATGCCTCAAACGTAAGAAAACTCCAGACACTGCTCAACCTGTCTATTCCTACTAAATTATGTTATAATAGCACCATGAACATCGCCTCAGAATCAGACACGCTCGCTCTTGGTCAGCGTTTCGCTAACCACCTTTCTCATCCAGCTGTTTTTGAGCTTATTGGTGACGTCGGCGCTGGTAAGACTACCTTTACTCGTGGCCTCGCCGCTGGTCTTGGTATCGAGGAACCGCTTACTAGCCCCAGCTTCACCATCTCGAAGCGCTATTATTTCCAGCATGATAACCAAGACTCCGCCCTCATTCATTACGACTTTTACCGTCTCCCTGACCCTGGTATCATGCGTGACGAACTCGCCGAGGCGCTTGCCGATCCGCACAATATTATCGTCGTTGAGTGGGGCAGAGACGTCGCTGACCTCCTCCCGGAGCATAAATATCGTCTCGAGTTTCAGCTGAACGCAGATGGTACGCGCACTGTCCAGCTCAATACTGCCGCCAAGCGCTGCCTCCAGACCTCAGAAAGGGAATCAATATGAAACTTTATCTCGACACTTCTACCAACGTCTGTATTCTGAAGCTCGACGACGTTACCTACACTTGGGAATCCGAGCATAACCTCGCCGAAGGTATTTTTAGCTTCATCCATGATCAGCTCGTCGCCAATCACGCCGACTGGCCGGATATCACGGAAATCACTTTCTTCTCCGGCCCCGGTTCTTTCACTGGGTTACGCATCGGTGCTGCCGTCGTGAATATCTTAGCCGACCAACTCCAGGTCCCACTTTATGATCATCACGGCGTCCAGCACCAGATTATTATTCCCGATTACGGTCGCCCCGCCAACATTTCCGCCCCGCGTAAATAATATCGGCCAAACTCCACCAACATTCGCTAAAAACCTCGTATCCCCATCTTCCCCAAACCTCTAAACTATGGTATAATCAAGGCAGAATTTTATTAATTTATAGTTATTTGTTACCCCGCCGGTATAGAGAAAAATATCGGCAAACAATTAGGAAGGAAATACGTTAATGAACGTAGTGATAGCAATAATCGCCCTGCTCGCTGGCGTCGCTGTTGGCGTTGGTGGTTTTTGGGCTTACAACAAGAAGAATGAGAACGGTGGTAAGATCAAGGCTGATGACCTCGTCCGCAAGGCGAAGAACGAAGCCTCTGACATCGTTTCCAAAGCGCGCAGTGACGCCGCTAACCTCGCCGCCAAATCTCAGCAAGAAGAAGCTGAGCGCCGTCGCGAGTGGAAGAATACCGAGAGTCGCCTGACCGAACGCGAGACCAACCTCGACAACAAGCTCGATCAGCTTGAGAAGAAGACCGAGCGTCTCGTCAAACAAGAAAAGGAACTCGACGATCTCAAGCTCGAAGTTCGCGATATCCGTGCTAAGCAGCAGGAAAAGCTGGAGAAGATCGCTGGCCTCTCCAAGGAAGACGCTCGCGAGAAGCTCATGCAGATGACCGAGCGTGATATTAAGCAAGATCTCGCTGGCCTGGTCGCTAAGGAGCAAAAGGAAATCAAGCATGAAGTCGACGAGGCCGCCCAGTCCATTCTTCTCACGGCGATGGAACGCATGTCATCCGAAGTCACCGCCGATCGCACTATTACCGCTCTGAAGCTTCCTGATGACGATATGAAAGGCCGTATTATCGGTAAGGAAGGTCGCAATATCCAGGCTCTCCAGCGCGCTACCGGTGTTGATATTATGGTCGATGATACTCCGGGCATGGTCGTCCTCTCTAGTTTTGACCCGATCCGTCGCCAAGTTGCTCGCTACGCTCTCGAGCGTCTCATGAAAGACGGCCGCATCAATCCTAGCTCTATTGAAGACGCCGTTGCCAAAGCTGAACGTGAGATCGAAAAAGAAGTCGTACGCGCCGGTGAAGATGCTGCCCGTGAAGTCGGTGTCGTCGGTATTCCGCGCGAATTGATTCATCTCCTCGGTGAGTTGAAATTCCGCACCAGCTATGGTCAAAACGTTCTCCTGCACTCTGTCGAGATGGCACACATTGCCGGCATGATTGCCGAAGAAATCGGTGCCAACAAGCGCATCACGAAGACTGCTACACTTTTGCACGACATTGGTAAAGCCGTCACTCACAAGATCGAAGGGAAGCACGCTGAGATTGGCGCCGAGCTTGCTAAGAAATATGGTATGCCCGACGAAGTCGTTCATGCCATGGCCGCTCACCACGACGACATCGAGCCTACTACTCCTGAAGCCGTCATCGTCAAAATCGTCGATTCTATTTCCGCTGCCCGCCCTGGCGCTCGCAATATTTCCGCCGAGAACTTCGCCGAGCGCATGCGTGATCTCGAGAACATTGCCACTTCTTTCCCTGGTATCGACAAAGCTTATGCTATCTCCGCTGGCCGCGAGATTCGTGTCATCGTCGAGCCGAAGCAGATCGATGACCTCTCCGCTCTCAAGCTTGCTCGCGACATCGCTAACAAGATCGAGGCCACTATGTCCTATCCGGGCGTCATCAAAGTGAATGTCATCCGCGAGACCAGGGCTGTCGAGTATGCCAAGTAAGGTCAAGCAGCCTCAAACTCCATCCGTACCCGACACTTTGCCTCTCGACGAACCGCCCGTCAAGCAATCACTCAGTCGCAAAACTATTATCAAGTTCGTTATCCTCGGCATTATTATCATCGCTTTGCTTGGTTATGTGGCGTGGGACGTCATCGCCAAAGGTCCACTCACCCAGCTCCTCTCGAACCGTGATGAACTTGTCCGCATCATGCAAGGGCTCGGCCCTTGGGCGCCACTATTATATATAGTCCTCCAAGTCCTCCAGGTCGTCGTCGCGCCGATTCCCGGCCAGATCGTCGGCGGTGTCGGCGGTTTTCTCTTCGGTCACTGGGGCATCCTCTGGACTACAATCGGAAGTTTCATTGGTTTTTGGTTGGTCTTCCTGATTGCCCGCAAGTTCGGTCGCCCGCTTCTCGAGAAAATTTTCAAAAAGCCCGTCGTCGACAAATTCGATTTCATCATCAACGCTCGGGGCGCCGCTCTGATCATCTTCGCTATCTTCCTGCTTCCCGGTTTCCCCGATGATGTGGTCTGCTATATCGCCGGACTCACTAAGCTCTCCCTCAGGAAGCTCATGCTAGTTTCTATTCTCGGCCGCTTCCCGACCATTGTCCTCACCAATTACATCGGCATGGGTGTCAATGGTAATATCGGTCTCGTCGTCGCTTTGTCGCTGCTTGCCGTCATTATCATGGGCTTAGTCGCCTGGAAGCGCGAGCGTATTCTCGCTTTCTTGAAGCGCGATCGCAATGATCCTGGAAATCACAAAGATTCCTAATTTATCTGCCCAACATAAAAATCCACCGTCCTAACCACTAGTTATTTACAACATAAAAAAGCACCCTACTGGGTGCTTTTGAGGCCTAATTGTCGTTAGTGTCTTTCGTTAGGTTGTGTGACTTTTTCTGTGCGTTCTACCTTCTCGGCTGTTTGCTGACGATTGCTGGCTTCTATTGCGCGCTGGCAAGCTCCGGCAAACTCGACCGCATGATGCTGCACGTCTGCGTGCCCGGCGTCGATCTCGAACAGTCTTACTCCGGAGAAATACTCTCGCACGTTCTCATTCACTAAGAACGCATCCTGCGTGCTCAGTATGGCTCCAACCGTACTGTCAGTAACGTGCGGCGCATCCGAATAGGCGAGCTCCATCCATTGGTCGGTCAGCAAGATCAGCGAGTGCCACGAACCGGTGCTGGGTATGCAGGGGATGCAAGACAAGAATCCGATCGCATAACAAAACGTCTTCATGATCGGCGTCACGATCTTCAGTCCCCATTTCATGTAAGGTTTCAAGAGTTGTGGACTAGATGCCGGGTTAATCGCGATAATCTCGAGATTGATTGATGGCGGCAGAAACTTACTCGCATCATCCAAGTGTCTCGCTACGATATCTGCGCAAGACACCGCGTAGACCCTTACCAGGAACTTCTCTTTCGAATTTCGTATCATACCAAAGCCATCATGATACATCCACGGGACTCGGACCAGTATGTCACGAAATATTCGATTTGTCGACTCAGTCACGCTCCAGCCATTTTGACGATAGTTACAGAAGACGACCTCTCCCTCCAGGTCACCCAACAGGAAATCAAACGCCTGCTCCGGCTGAGCCACATTCCCTGCAAGCAAGTAGTTGATAGCCTTGCCCGGTCGCGGACCTTGGTATTGCGCACACTCTACTGATCTACTCACATTGATTCGGAAAATTATGAATCCCCAGATGTTCGCTACTACCAGCACTACTAATGCAATGTTTACGATGTCGCTCTTCACGACAATCACCTCTCTCCAAAGAGCTAAGATAGCACAATGATAATATATACTATCTCGCACTACTATTCTACCATACACTACCACTTTTGTCAATACAAAAAAACTATTGACGAAAGCGGGAGAATAAAGTCTAATATCAAGATCTTTTGGTGTTAGGAACTTTTTTCTAAAGAAATTAACGCTAGTGCTTGGTATTCTGATTCGTTTTGTGCTACACTGCTTCTAGCGCGGGCGGCTAGGACATTAAGTACAATCCTGTGGTGTGGAGTTAGGAATTTTGATCAGTAAGGTTCTAGGAAAGGATGCATATGCAAACTCTACTTAATCTAATTGAATTGTTGGTAGCGTTGATGGAACGCAAACCTCAACCTACCAATAAAAAGACTAGCCTTATTGAAGTGAATATCACTATCAACAAAGGCTAGCTTCAAAAAATCCTAACTTAATTGTACCTTATTTTGCGGTAATGTCCAGTACTTTTTGCAAAAAAGTTATGATAACTTTTGTTTTTGTCATACGCCTGCGCTAATTGTTATCCTAGGGAGTTGAACTTGTAACGGTGCTACAAGTTCAACCGCATTTCTCCCCTATAAAATCTCCAATTTCAGCGTTTAATTAGTAATTGGCGACGCACCGCACGGAGAAACCGTTACGGCGAGGGTTGCCGCTCGTACCCGGGGCGAAACCACCACTATTGAAGTCTAGGAGGTACGCGTTGGCATCGGAGTAAGCCGTGCTAGACCAATAGCTGCCGAAGGAGCCTGCATAGCCGAGGGAGCCATTATCGACGCGGCCAGCGGCCGGAAATAGGTAAGGTTTGCTTGTAACGCTAGACATATTGAGGCCATTCAGTACGCCAAACTCTCCCGTACCACTTTTACCACTACCGCCACCGGTTGGTAAATGCCAGCCTTTTGGGCAAATGCTACTAGAAGCCACGGCACTGCCAGACGTAGCACCAGAACACGTACCAGCCGTAGCCGCGCACCAAGAATAATAAGCACCGTAATTAATATTATTGAAGTACGCAGAATACGGAGTAGTGTTGCTATTACTCCACCCAGATACTGTTGTGCCTGACCCTACTAATGTCTTGGGTAAAGTCCAGTTACCATTAATATCCGTATCGTTCTCGGTCAACCCCAGCCCTTCAGCATTTTTCGCAACCAAGCGCAAGTTCTGTTGCATCCAACACTTATCGTCCGTCAGCTTCACTATCGTATAAGCATTACTATCGCGTGCATCTTTTAAGCTAATCGTGAACCCAGTTCCTACGTTGCTATTATTTTGGCAGAACCCGTCCGTAATATCCTGCATCATGCCAGTATCAACACCAGAGCCAATAGCTTGTCCACTAGTGTTCACCCACTGCGCAGTAGTAGAGATGGTCTTCGGAGTGGCAATTAAACTTAGTGAGACCTTACTACTATATTTCCCTAACACGGTAGATTCACCAAACTTAGCCGCAAAGTTCAACTGTCCATTGAAGCTTACGCTGCTACCAGTAGCTAAGGCAGAGTTAGACTCTAGTGTAGTATTGCTGGTGGTAATAGGTTTATAGACCAAAGCGGATTCACTAGTACTACCATTCTTCTCCCAAGCAAACCCCCACCGATTATCCGGCATCTCTGCTCCTGCTACGTTAGCAGTAACGGTAGGAATAGTGTGAGTAGGGGTGCTATCCTGTAAAGTAAGGTTAGGATCTCCCGCCAAGACTAGGTAGTAATCCAACATATTGGAAACTGATACTGACACGCTATGCTTACGATAAGCAACTTCGCCAATACCAACTTCTACGGTTTCATCTAAAGCATCACCTCCTACTATTAGGCTGGCAGTAGGAGTAGTATCGGCCAGTGGCATTATGCCTTCATCTGAGTTAGCTGCCATCTCCTCCTCTAGCTCATCTGCATAGCCGCCAGAAGAATCGTCTTTTAAGTTGCTATCTGGGGCACCTTCTGTAGAGTTCCCACTAGAGCCCTCCATAAAATCTTTATTAACAGCACTCTGACTACCCACATCACCACCGTTTGTAATGTTGTCTATTTCTATCGCATTAGTCTTGAATGTGTTGCTCAGATTGACCATTAACCCTAATCCCAAAAGGAGAACGACCATGCAACTAAGAGGAATACTATAAGAAACTAAATACAATCTTCTATTGTCTTTTCTATTACATAAGCTTATTGGAATACTATGTAGCTTATGAAGTTTACGTTTCTTGTAGTGCATGATCGCCCTCCTTTTGTGGATTCTGGTTGGATGACCATATATAATATATGTACTAATTTTTGCATTCCTAGCAATTCCGTTATAAAGGGTTATTTCCCGGCTGAGTCGGGTTCGATTCTCGTAACCATGATCGGGAACCAACCAATAAACCCTAATCGAGATGAGAAGAGACTCACCGAACCCTGTTAACGGAATTGTAGGAATGTAAAAGAAGATATTTCTACATATCGCCATCCAATTTGGTTATATAAATCTAACACCCTCGGATACACATTTTTGGCAACGCAACTAAACAAAAACGACACCGCAAGGGTGTTAAGTCCATATTGAATTCAGCAGTTTGTTGCTAAACCCAAAACTTGCGATGCCGTTTTCGGCGGGCTTCCACAACCGCTTCCCAAAAGAAAGCAACTGCTTCACTACTCAATATGAACTTAACATCTTCATTATATCACGCTATCCCCGCTTTGTGCGCGAAATCTTCAGCAATACCCGCTCTTTCCCTAACTTCTCCTTAAATTCTCCAACTTCACCCTATCTTTTTCCTGCATAATACGGTATAATTAACCTCTAACCACCATTCGTACCTTTATTCTATGGAGGAGGAGTTTTCATGAGCACTTCACCAATCGTCGGCATCGTTCTCAAACGGGGCGCGTTCGGGATTTACACTCCCAACGAAACCACTCAGCGCTACTTTGACGATAGGCTTATCAGCGCAGTTCGGGAAAACGGCGCCACCCCTATCGGCATCATGCCTTCGCTTACCACGACTTTGTCAACCATCGAGAAACATCCGGATAAGGCCTATGGCCTCCAGATCGAGCCCAGTCTCGGCCTGTGTCAAGGCTTCATCCTGCAAGACGGCAACGAAATCCACGAGTACGAGAGCGCTATTGCTCTCTACGCTTACCGCAACGACATCCCGATCCTTGGTATTGGCGTGGGTGCGAGCATCATGCAAAAAGCTATCAGCGTAGATAATTACAGCCACCGCTCTCAGCTGGCGAAGAATGGAAACCCAGAGGCTCTGTACTACGCCGCACTGGCCGAAGATTCAATGCTCTCTTCAATTATCCAAAAACGTAGCATTGTTGTCCGTTACGCACATTCTTTTACGCCCTTGAGCCATCCTGGTTGTAATTTACGTATCGCCGCTAAGGACAGCCAATCTCACATCGTCGCCCTTGAGTCACCTGACAAGAAGTTCTATCTCGGTGTGCAGTTCCGCCCGGAGCTCACTTATGATCAAAATCCGGACGTCAACAAAATCTTTGAAGCGTTCGTCTCCGCCCTCCACTAACTGCAAAAGGCGCCCAACCCGGGCGCCTTTAACCATCAGATAATCTATTCGTCTATTACGTCACTTTTTCTTGGCATGATCAATGCCGCAACGAAATATGCAATAATTCCCCCGCCTACACAAAATACGAAAACCAACCAAACTAGCCTCACCAAAGTCGGGTCGAGGTTAAAATACTCCGCAATCCCGCCGCACACTCCATCTATCTTGCGTCCGTGATCAATCTTGTATAACTTCTTAGGCTTACTCATATTCCAAATTCTCTATTCATACCAGATCGTCGATATTTGATATTCTGGTCAGGGCTACCAGGATCGAACTGGCGACCTCACGTCCCCCAGACGTACGCGCTACCACTGCGCTAAGCCCTGATAGTTATATTATACTACAGAATAGGGAAAGAGGTAAGTCAAAATTTTAAGCCGAAGAGTTAGTGTTGTTTCGCAAATACCTTTTTCTCGGGACTCCCGGAGGCTACGGCCGAGGATGAGCGCCCGAGACCCGTGACGATGGGCTCGAGGGACGCGACCCGAGAGAAAGTGTATTTGCGAAACAGGACCTAGTGGGCGGCCAACCCCTGTATCTCTAAATATCCATACTTTCGCCCACGTTCAGCGGCGCGAATTCGTACTCATTCTGGTCACAAGTTGCCTGGAGCAGCCCATTATAAATATTCTTACCCATCGGCGACAAGATCGCATCATGCACCGGTATCACGATCTTCGGCTTAGCGAGCTTGATGAACTCCACCGTTTCTGACATCTTCGCCCACGGCGCTACTTCCGGCACTAGTAAGGTCTCTACCGCGCCATTCAGCTCTAGTAGATCGAAAGAATCCCCTGGGTTCGTCAGTCGATCGTCTACCACCACTCCGATATTCTTGCACGGTACTTTACCCGCCAAAACTGACGCATGGTCTTTGCCGAAGAATTTCAGCTGGAAACCTTCTACTTCCACTTCGTCGCCACCCGCTACCAAGATTGCATTTGGCAGAATTTCTGCCGCATCTTCCGGCGCGAAGATCTTCGCTTCCGGATTCGCATCCATAATCGTCGATATCTGTTCCATCTGTAAGTGGTCTGGATGTATATGCGTCAAGACAATTGCCACTACGTTATCTAGTTCCGGCAGCGTCTCCGCATATTCTACCGGGTCGAACACTAGTTTCTTTCCATTCTTTTCTAGCACAATCCCCGAATGTTCCAATTTTGTTAGCTGCATAATTTCCTTCGTTTATCTATTCTCATATTAGCACAAACTCTCCGATTCCACAAAACTTCTGCAAAACAAAATCCGTTCTGTGTTATAATATATAGTATATGCGGGAGAAAAAAGGTTTTACCCTCATCGAAGTCATGATCGTCGGCGCTTTTGCGGCGCTGCTCGTCGTACTCTTTTTCATTCAGAAGGCCAATGTCGATGCCATGGATCGCGATAGTAATCGCAAGATTGCCATCAACGCCATGTATTACGCCCTCGAAGAATACTATTATCCGAAATACGGTTACTACCCTTCCGAGATTTCCGAAGAGAATTTGACCGTCATCGACCCGGAGCTTTTCACTGATCCGTTCGGTACTAATCTTGGTATCGACGGCAGTAATTATTCTTACGAATCTGCGAACTGTAACGCCGAGAATCAATGTCGCGAATATACTCTCCGCGCCCAGCTCGAAAAAGAAGACATGTACATCAAAAAAGGTAAAAAATAGGGAACTTCATGATCCAATTCAAGTCGTCACAATCTATCAACTTAAATGTAAAACAGATTGAGGCGACTCTCGCCGAGATCCGCTCTGATAGCATGGGCGGATGGTTTGACCTCCCGGTTTCTTACGATCAGCCCGAAGTTGACGCTATCAAATCTGCTGCCCAGCGCATTCAGCGCGATTCCGAGTTCCTCGTCTGTATCGGTATTGGCGGTTCTTATCTCGGCCACCGCGCACTCATCGAAGCCCTTGCGCAGCCTAGCCCGGTCAAAGTCCTCTACGCTGGCAATTCTCTCAGCTCGCGCGCTCTCGCTCAGGTCATGCAAGCTATCGGCGATGCCGATTTTTCCGTCAATGTCATTTCTAAATCTGGCACCACTACCGAACCCGCTATCGCTTTTCGCTTCTTCAAGGAGAAACTCCAGCAGAAATACGGCGCCGAGAACGTCGCCGGTCGCATCTATGCTACTACCGACGGCCAGCGTGGTGCCCTTCATGACGAAGCCGTACAGGAGGGCTACACTCGTTTTGTCGTGCCGGATAACATTGGCGGTCGCTACTCTGTCTTGACCGCAGTCGGGCTTTTGCCGCTCGCCGCTGCCGGCGCTGATATCGACGCTCTGCTTACCGGAGCCAGGGAAGAAAATGCAGTATTCTCCAAATCTTCTCTCGCCGCAGTTCCCGCCGTCCAGTATGCTGCTACCCGCGCTGAGCTTTTCCGTCAAGATTATGATACTGAGGTTCTCGCTAGCTTCGAGCCCGACTTGCAATATTTCCAAGAATGGTGGAAACAGCTTTTTGGCGAGTCGGAAGGGAAAGACCATCAAGGTATCTTCCCGGCGTCCGTCACTTATACTACTGACCTCCATTCCCTTGGCCAATATCTCCAAGATGGTCGTCGTAATATTTTCGAAACCATTCTAAAAGTCACTAATCCCGGGGGAATTGATTATCGTATCCCGCAATTATCTGGCTCCGACGCCGATGGCTTGCAATATCTCGAGAATCGTAGCCTCAACGAGATTAACCAGATTGTCACCGACGCCGTCATTGCCGCTCACCTCTCCGGCGGCATCCCGGTATTAGAAATTACTGCGCCAGATTTATCCGAGCGTTCCCTCGGCGCTCTAGTCTACTTCTTCGAGTGCGCCTGCGCCATTTCCGCGAAACTTTGCGGTGTCAATCCTTTTGATCAGCCTGGTGTCGAAGCTTACAAGACTGGCATGTTCCACCTCCTCGGTAAACCTGGGTTTTAGCAAAAATATCAATTTGCAAAAATCCCCCATTTCGCTTATACTTTTAATATGAATAAGTTACGCGTCGTTATTGCTCTGGGTGGGAATGCTTTGCAGCAAAACGGCGAAGTAACTGCCGAAGCTCAGAAGAAAGTCGCCGAGCAAGTCGGTCGCACGATTGCGAAACTCTCGTCTAAGTATGATATCATCGTTGCGCATGGTAATGGCCCACAGGTCGGCAATATTTTATTGCACGAAGAATCCGCCGCTACGGCCGCGGCCCCTGCAATGCCGCTCGAGACCGCCGTCGCTATGAGTCAGGGGCAGATCGGCTATTGGCTGTCGCAGGCTATCGACAACGCTTTTATCAAGGAAAAACGCCGCAAGCCTGTCGCTAGCATCGTCACTCAGGTCGTCGTCGATCGCAAAGACCCGGCTTTCGCTCACCCTACGAAACCCATCGGCCAATTTTACGATGCGAAAACAGCTCTCAAGCTCACCAAGTCCAAAGGCTGGGTGATGCGTGAAGATGCTGGCCGCGGCTACCGTCGCGTCGTCCCGTCTCCGCTGCCGATCGATATCGTTGAAAAAAAGGAAATCACTACCCTAGTCGATTCGGGCGCCATCGTCATTGCTGTCGGTGGTGGCGGTATTCCAGTCATCCGTACCAAAGTTCTCCGCCTACTGAAAGGCGTCGACGCTGTGATTGACAAGGATCTCGCCGCCGAGAAGCTCGCCGAACTCACCAAGGCCGACATTTTCGTCTCTGTTACCGCCGTCCCGAATGCTTATCTTAATTATGGTCAGCCCAATCAAATCGCCCTTGGTCTTGTTAGTCCTAAAGAAGTTGAACAATATATTAAACTTGGCCATTTTGGTAGCGGTTCGATGTTGCCCAAGATCGAAGCTGTCGCCAAATTCGCTCGGAAGAAGAAAATTGGCATCATCACCACGCCCCAGAATCTCGAGCTCGCCCTTGCCCGCCGCGCTGGCACTATTATCCAGTCATAAAATCATACGCAAAAACTACCAAAAATCACGCCCCCGCCATATAAAAGACTCAACGAGAGCTAAGCCAGCTCTCTTGCCGCTATTCTGACCGCTTCGTTCCAGCTCGTCGCCACGTGTGGCGCCGCCGCAATTTCCGCCACCCGCATACCAGTCCGGATTGCCAAAGATACTTCCTGTATAATTAAGTCGGCATGCGGCGCTACGATCGTCGCACCCAGGATCTGCCCTTTCGTATCGGCCGACATTTTTACAAAACCTTCGCGAAAGTCATTCGTATTCGCCGCACTCACCGTATCGAGTGGAATGATCGAGACTTTTCGCTTCTCACCCTGTGGCCCTAATTCTATTTCGTTCATCCCAACTTTTGCTACCTGTGGGAAAGTATTCGTCATCCTCACGAACCCAGTATAATTCGCTGCATTGCCAGCTTTCTTTAGTGCATTCATGGTTGCGAGCTTCGCTTCATAAGTCGCCTTTTCGGTCGAGCTCTCACCACCGATCACATCTCCTGCCGCCCAAACATGTCCGCAAGTCGTCTTCAGGGTCTTGTCTACTTTTATCCCCGTATAGGCATACTTCACACCGGCGTTCTCCAGCCCGAGATCCGTCGCCGGCTCCGGTGAAGTTGCCAGCACTACCGCATCCACCCGCACTGATTTTTCTTGTCCGTCCCGTACGAAGATTACTTGCTTACTCTGCAAATCTTGCGTCAGCGCAATCACCCGCGAACTCGTCAGAATATCGATCTGAAATTTCTTATGGAAAATATCTTCCATCGCTGTGCTCACTTCTGGGTCTTCCTTTGGCAGTAACCGGTCTTCCGCCTCAGTGATCAAAACCTGCACCCCTAGCGCCGCAAAATATTCCGCTATCTCGCACCCAGTCGAGCCGCCACCTACTACTAGCAAGGCCTTCGGCAATTTATTCATTCTTAGCACCGTGTCCGGCGTCCAGCAGCTCACCGTGTCTAACCCCGCTATTCCGCCCGACGTCAGGTTACTTCCCGTCGCGATTAAGAACTTTTCCGCACTCAGTTGCTCGTCGTCCAGTACAATTTCGTGCGCGCTGATAAAATTCGCCACTCCGTGATAGCAATCAATCCCCGCGTTCTCAAAGATTTTCTGATTCCCGCCTCCTGCTCGGCGCACGGCCGCCGCCTGCCAGTTCAACAGCGTCGGGTAATTATATCGCAAAGTCGAGCTCGACATCCCGAACCTCGAGCTTTCTACTGCTTCCGAGTAGCGTTCCGCAAACCCCAGTGCTGCCCCGTAGGGAACATCACGATAGTTTAGCGTCGATCCGCCCCACTTATCCGCCTCTACAATCGCCGTCTTCGCGCCTAATCCCGCCGCCAACAATGCCGCCGCACTCCCCGCTGCGCCGCTGCCAATCACCAAGTAATCATAATCAAATCTTCTGCTCATTCGTCCCAACCCACTTTTATATTATTTTACCACGATTTTTATAAACATAAGCCAAATCTTTGTTATACTTCTCCGCTTCTTCCGCCACAAACCGATTCAGATCATCCGCCGTGATTGCCACACGTTTCGCTATTCGCCCAGCTACCTTTTTGGTGATTTTCTCCGCGATTAGTTCCGCCGCACCTATCGACAGTCCTACTGCTTTCGCACTATGCAGCAGCTCATCTTGCAGAGTTTTCTCGTTAAAAGACATCGTTTCCAATTTTTTATTTCTCATACCAATACCTCAAAAGCAAACATAAAGAATCCTAGCACTAAGAATCCGATTCCTGATAATACTCGCATGAAAGTCTTATGTTTTACCCGCCACCGCTGAATATTTGCTACCGTCTCGCCTTTCCTCACCGCGAACCGCATGATTATCGGCGGAATGATTGTAATCACCGTATAGAAGACCACCGCAATGATCTGCCATACTGCCGGCAGCTTCAATATACTATTTGCCGCCACGATGAATAGCACCAAGGTGAACGGCATCTCCGCCAGGCTCGTCAACACCCCTAGCGAGAATGCTTCCGTATTACTATTCGTTTCTTTTGCTCGTTTGTCAATAAATCTCGCCACGACTCGCGGCAACCATAGCTCCGTGCTTTTTCCGCGTTTATAATATAGCGTCCACATCACAATCGCTAGTGCTACTAGCATTCCGATCACGATCAAAATTTCTTCGATATACAGATATTTTCCAAAATATCTATCGAAAATAAAACAAACCGCCGCTACCGCCAAGAACACCCACGTCCCAATCCCTGCAATGTAGCTACTCACGACCGATTTCGTACGCTTCCGGACGTGTCTGCCTAGACTTGCATGATATAACAATACCAAAGTCCCCAGCTGCAGCTGCAAACTCGCGTGCACAACCGCCGCTAAAAACACCTCGCTTAGTGGAATAAGCATATCCATAATTCCATTGTATCACAAAATTGCCAGAATATTTTCACTTGTGCTTGTAGGAAAGCGGCAGAGTCTGCTACACTCTAGAGGGGGTCTTTTTCTAGAAAAATCACCTTTTGGAAAATCTTCCACAAAATATCATGCTTATGCTTGGTATTTCGCGACGGTTTGTGCTATGCTTCGGTCATGAAGCAAATTTTTCACTATTTCCCGACCCACTTTATCATCATCCTTGCCTGCCTTTGCGCTAGTCTCGGCCTCACGTCGCTCTATGTGACTGCCGCCCTATCACACAGTGCTGTCGCCGAGACCAACTCGACCATACTCGACGAAGACGAAGATGAGGACGAGCCTCTAGATTCTACTCCGTCCGTTCCTCCAGAAAATCTTTACGATTTCGATACCGATTTGATTATCAATGCCCTGAATCCTGGTTATACTATCGATGGCGTCAGCAACGTCGGCGAGTTCATCGAGCTACAGAATCTTTCCGACGTTCCACTTGCGCTTGCTGGTTATTCTCTACGCTATACTAATAGCAGCGGCAACTCTACCACGCTTTATACTTTTCCCGATGGTAGTTACATGGCCAGCAAGCACCTCCTTCTCAGCTACTACAAGCCTGGTATGCCTGCCGATGCCCTTTATCGCGGTAGTGGTATCGCCATGAAGGCTGGCCCACTCGAGCTAGTTTACGACGGCGAAGTTGTTGACTCCGTTTGCTGGAATAATTCTGCCGGTTGCGAGTCCGAGTTCAAGAAAGATGGCAAAGATACCTATCGCAGCACTCTCGTCCGCGATCTTGCCACTGGCGAATTTGTCCGTTTCAAGATGGATGATTATTCTCCGCACTACGATGCCAGCGCTCCTAGTCTCTACCTCGAGCCGGAAGAAGACGATGCCTTCACCTCTACCGAAGAAGTGAAAGCTCCCCAGTGCCAAGGTATCGAGTTTTCCGAGCTCCTTACCTATTACGCCGATGACAAATCTGAGCAATTTATCGAGCTTTTCAATTCCACTTCCTCCGCAATTGATTTAACTGGCTGTGATCTCAGCTACAAGAACAAAACTTATCCGCTCTCCGGCACTGTCAGCTCTGGCGGCTACTATGCTTTCCGCCCCAGTGAGTTTTTCTCCCTCACCAAGAACCCTAAGAACCCCCTTACTCTCACCATCATCGACGCCGATGGCACGCCCGTCGACGAAATCGCCTACCCGAACGGCCAGAAGAAGTCCACCTCTTACGCCCGCATCTATGACGAGTCCGGCCAAGATTCCTGGCAGATCACTTACGCCATCACGCCTGGCTCCGAGAATGTCTATCAGAAATATCGCACTTGCGAAGCAGGGAAGATTATTAACGAAGCCACCGGCAACTGCGTCAAAGTCACCACCCTCAAGACTACCAGCACCCTGAAAGCTTCTACTCTCGCGCCCTGCCCCGCCGGTAAATATCGCAACCCACTCACTGGCCGCTGCAAGAATATTGAGACCGCTTCATCTACTCTCAAAGAATGCGCTGAAGGCTACGAGCGTAATCCCGAGACTAATCGTTGCCGCAAGGTCAAGACCGCCAATGACGGCGCCGATTACGCCGTCGTGCCCAACACCCGCTCTGACAAAACTATTTTCGTCGGCATCGGTATCGTCGCAATCATCGTCTTGCTCGGCCTCGTCTACGTTACCTTACAATTCCGGCAAGAAATTGCTCGTGCGGCTCGCAAAACTCGCCAACGCATTCACCGTGTTCTCGAACACTCGCTCCCGGCTCGCATTCGCCGGCACCGAGATAAGTAATCCCAGCTCCTGATAATGTCGCAACACTGGCACCGTCTTCTCGTGGAACTCCGCGATCCGCGTCTGGAAAATCTGCGGATCCGAATCGTCCTTCCTCAGTCCTCTATCACCCAGTAATTTCGCCGCCTCCCAGCGCTCGATTACGTCTTGGTCGGATAATTGTAAGAGTATCGCCGCCCGGATCGTATGTCCACTATTTTTCGCCACGCTCAGCACTTCATCTTCTTCGCCCGCCCAGCGTCCGATCGACGACAGAACCAGCGGATATTTCCATAGATCATCCCTCTCGAAATACGGCAACACCCAGTCGTAAAACACATTTGATGGCACTAATTTACCGTCATGTGTCAAGCTTTTACCCTGCGCCTGCTCCATCGCCCGGATGATCATTCCCGAAGATAGGAATTTCGCTCCCAGCTTCTCCGCGAGCTGCACCCCCACTGTATCCTTTCCGCTCATCGGCAGCCCGAAGACGTTAATACTTCCAATTCCTAGCCAAGCTTTGATCTGCTGTATTTGCGCATCCATATTCATATTATAGCATAGTCGTCTTCGTGTCTGAGTATGATTCCTCCGCCGCGGAGTACGATTACCGAGTGTCCGAGTATGTTTCGTTTCCGCCCGAGTACGATTATTTGCGTCCGGAGTAAGATTATCCGCGCTTATTAAGATAGTACCTCTCTCTACACTCCTCTCTTAGCACTATTGCCAAACGAGTGCTAATTTGCTATAATCAAATTATGAGTTTGACTAAGCGCCAAGAGGGAATTTTATTTGCAATTATCGAGGAGTACGCCGAGATGGCGGCTCCAGTTGGTAGTGTCACTCTGGCGAAGTTGTTTCAAGTTTCTTCGGCGACCGTACGCTCCGAGATGGCGCAGCTCGAGGCGATGGGCTATATCGCTCAGCCGCACACTTCGGCTGGCCGCGTGCCTACCGATGCCGGCTACCGTTATTATGTGAATACGCTTTCTGAGCAATCTGGCCCTGCCGCCGAGCAGATTGGTAGTACGAACCGTGAGAACCGCGCTCTCGAGGTCCGTGTAAATTCTCAGACCCGAGCCGATTTCGCGATTCGCGGCGCCGTCGATTCGCTCGTCGAACTGACGGGGAATCTCGGCCTCGCTACGATTGGCGATCAATTGTATATGTCGGGTATTTCGCGCCTCTTTACTCAGCCAGAGTTCGTCGACAATGAGCGCGTTCGTGCCGTAGCGAAACTCCTCGATAATCTCGAGCCGTGGCTTCGCGAAGCTGCCCCCGGCCAGCCGCTGAATATTTTCATCGGCCAGGAGAATCCTATTGGTAAGACTTCTCAGGTCTCGCTGATCATTAGCCGTTTCCGCTCGCCGTTTTCTGACAAGAGTTACATTGGCGTCCTCGGCCCTACCCGCCAGAATTACGGTCGGGTGATGGCGTTGGTGCGCCATGCTGGTGATATTTTGGAAGAAACTTTATCTATCAAGTAAAGGAGTTTTATGAAAAAAGACAAGAAGGTTGAAGAGCAAGAAATGGCCGAACTCGTCGAAGACGTCATGACCGATCCCGATGCAAACCCGCTCGAAGCGCAGGTTGATGAGCTGACGAACGACCTCCAGCGCACTCGCGCCGATTTTGAGAACTATCGCAAACAAGTCGAATCGCAAAAGCTCCAAGCTATGTCCGCCGCGAAATACGCCACCGTCGAGAAATTCTTGCCTTTGATCGATGATATTGATCGTGCCATCGCTGCCTATTCTGAGCAACTTGCTCCGCTTGCGAAAAATCTCGAGAAGACTCTCAAATCCCTCGGCCTCACCAAGATTAATTCTGAGCCCGGCACCGAGTTTAATCCTGACTACCACGAAGCTATCTCTGTCGAAGACGAAGACGGCGACGTCGAAGTCATCTCCGAGACTCTCCGCCCTGGCTATCTCTACGACGACAGTGTCGTCCGTGCCGCCATGGTCAAAGTGAAGAAAACCACTCCTATCGAACAGGCAACTACTTCTGCCGAGTAAATCTGAGTAGTCTTCTTGTGTTCCTGCTTCCGATGCTACGAGCCTATGCCCCTAGTTCTGCACCTCTAAGACCCCTTGCAGTCTTAGGACACTCTAAACTTTTGTAATTCAGACGTCTGAACGTTTCCAACTTTGCGTTTAAACCCTCCAAAATCCTAGACTTTTAACGCAAAGTTTGCTATAATAGTTGTATGATTAACCAGGTTACGAAAGATCGAATTGCAAGTCTCTCTGAGACTTATCATGAGCTAGCTGCTAAGTATTCGAGCGCTATTAGGGAAATTGCGCTTTCTGAGCTTCCTGAAATGGTTTACAACTCTAATGCTATCGAAAATTCTACCTTGACCCTAGAGGATACCGAAGACATTCTGATTCGTGACCAGATTCATAGCGACCATGAGATCCGTGAGATTTACGAAGCCAAGAATTTGGCGAAGGCTATGGAATATTTGATGCATAATCCCGAGCCGAATATTTCCGTCGATTTAATTTTGAAGCTCCACCGTATCCTACTCAGCGACATTCGTGACGAGATCGCCGGGCGCTTCCGCACCAACAAAGAATGGGTGCGCGTCGGTACACATATTGGGGCGAACCCGGAGTTCGTGAATAGTCTAATGTATGAGCTTGTTGATGCATACAACGTCAGTGAGGGGTATTTTATAGAGAAGATTGCCTATTTCCATGCCGAGTTCGAGAGTATTCATCCTTTCGGCGACGGCAATGGGCGTATCGGGCGCCTTCTCACGAACGAACAACTCGACTTACTAAACTTGCCGCCCATCATCATCCCGAACAAGTCGAAGTTTGACGAATACTACCCGGCTCTCGACGAATATACGCAGACTGGCAAAATCGACCAGCTGACCGAACTCTTCGCCAAACTCTTGATCGAGGCGCTTTACCGCCGCATCGCGCAACTCACCGCTAGGCGGATTATCTCGGTCGCTGAGTGGGCGAAAGCTAATGGCGCAAACTTGCAATCCGCCACCAACAAAGCCATCCGTGGCACGATTCCGGCGTTCCGGATCAGAGGAAAGTGGATGATCGATGAACAGTACCAGGCGACAGCCTAGGGCCTAAAGGTGTAGTGGGGAATAAATAGAACCGGACAATTTTTACCCCTTTCGCAAGTTCCTTACAGGGGTAAAACCATGCAAAAGCGGACAATTTTTGCGATTTTTGTCCGCTTTGCAATTCTAGAATCTGCGATTTTTAGATGTCCTTTACGGTTCGGCGACACAACGAACAGAGTAGCCAACTGCGCAAGTACTAATGCTCTGCGGGTAAACGCTACCTGAACTGAAGTTCATGTAATAAATGGAACATGAATCACGAGACCTACGAGACCAATAGAGTCCGCTGGAGGTGGCATAGCCAAGCGAGCCATTGCCGACGTAGCCGGCGGCCGGAAAGAAAGCATTATCAGAATTGTAGCCAAAATTACGACCATTTTTCCCGTTAACAGCAGTCCAAGATCCGCTATGACTATTGTTAATACTTTGGAATGAGCCAATACCGCTATATGCTGGGAGTTTCCATTTCTTTGGGCAGATACTCCCAGAAGTGTCTCCACCACTAGGGGCGGTTCCAGCTGTTGCCGTGTACCAGTTATAATAGGCTCCGTAAGTAACATCATCTGCATAGTAAGCTTTTGGTGAAGCTTTGTCACTATCATTAAAGCCAGAAATATCAGATACTGGAATTGTAAAGCTCCCGGAAGTCATATCGGAGTTAGTACTATTAATGGTAGTATTCATTAAGCGGAGGTTTTCCGCCATCCAACAAGTACCGTCACCCATCTTGATGATTTTGTATGGGATATTCGTGCCACGGTTGTCAGTGAGCGTAATGGTACTACCGGCTGGGATAGAACTATTACAGAAGTTCGAAGTGATGTCCTGCATATTACTTACGCCAGCATTCGCGCCATTACTCCATTCACCACTTAATCTCCACACCGCATACAATGTCACCTGTGGCTGCGTCCTATTCACTATATAACTACTCCCCGCCGCGCTCCCACTAGTCGCATTTTGGTCAGTACTCCACCCTACAAACTTATAACCAGTTTTGCTCATACTACCTTGTCCAGCTAGTGTGAAGTTTACACTATTCTCCATACTATTCTGTGTTACGGCAGCTGGAGCAGTACCACCACCATTAGAATTATACGTAATCTTAAACGTTACTATAGTTGGATTGGCCACTGCACTCAGATTAATAGCTTGCCTGTAAGTCCCCGGTGCTGCATCTTCACCAAACCTAGCTGCGATTACGATCTTTTTCTTTACATTTAGTGTATTATCACTTCCTGCATTACCTTCTGCTATCTTAGTGGCCGTGGTAGGAACAGTATTATATGTTAACCCTCCGTAACTACTATCACTAGCGCTTTCTTCTGTTACTGCATATCCCCAATGGTTTACTGTCATACTATCACCAGTTACTCCACCAGCTCCAGTAATCTCTACTCCACTTGTACCAGAAGGTTTAGTTAGGTTAGATGAACTACTACTCATACTCAGTGTGTAGTTAGTCAATTCTTCTCCCGTAATCGTAACTAAATGATCACTATAAGCAGTACTTCCTCCTTGTACTGTCTCTATCACTTTATCTTTATCGCTATTAGTCACAGATAGCCCTAAACTCGGGTTGACATTAGCTCTTGCTACACCATCCACTGCATAACTTTTTTCATTCATAAAGTGATCAGGACTTATTATCATCCCTAATCCCAAAAGGAGAACGACCATACAACTTAGAGGAATACTATAAGAAACTAAATACAATCTTTTATGATTTTCTTTATTACATAAGCCTATTGGAATACTATGTAGCTTATGAAGTTTACGTTTCTTGTAGTGCATGATCGCCCTCCTTTTGTGGATTCATGTTGGCTTTTGCTAGTGCTTCTTACTTTACATCTCTAGTAATTCTGCTAAAAGGGGTTATCTCCCGGCTAAGCCGGGTCCGATTTTCGCGAACAGCGTCTGAAGCGCAAAAGCCGTACTCGAAATGAGGAGAGGCTTACCGGACTCCGTTAGCAGAATAGTAGTGAGACATCAGTTCACCAAAAACCAACTAGCAATACCATTCCAATTTGGTTATATAAATCTAACACCCTCAGGCATCATCTTTGGCAACGCAACTAAACAAAAACGACACCGTAAGGGTGTTTACACAGATCGGCCGCGATCATTATAATCGTAGCAGAACGTACCTTACGGTGCCGTTTTCACGCTGCGATTATAATCAAAGCCAAATAAAAGCTGATCGCATCTCATACCGAACTGTGTAAACATCTTCATTATATCACGTCTTCCGCGCCCTGTGCGCGAAATCTCCAGAAATTTCGCAGCGCATTTTTCGCAAGGTAAATTTTACAAATTAGATTCCTCACAATCTTCCTCCCGTCTCCGCCATCTATGCTATAATATAACCATGAACACCAACGGAGGTATAGACTACAAGCGGATTGACCGTCGCGTTCGCGCGTGTGATTATCTGGTCGTCACGCAGCTCTTTTTGCAGAAGAATTTCCTACTCGAGAAACCGCTTTCTCCTGATGATATCAAGCCGCGCCTCCTGGGCCACTGGGGTACTTGCCACGGTATCAATGTTGCCTATGCGAATCTGAAGGCTTTCTTCTGTCCCGAGCCGGCTCAGCCCGAGGTTAACAAACAAGAAAACAAGTTCAAAGACGTTCTCGATAGCATAAACAAGTCTCCCGCCGCCCGTATCGATACCGGCTATCAGCCGGAGAAGAGCGACCGCGAGCAGGAGAATTTTTCCTTTATCCTAGGCCCTGGTCACGGCTTCCCGGCGCTCCAGGCGAATTTATTCATTGATGGCGACCTAGAGAAAGTCGACCCGCAGGCCACGCGTGACGAGCGGGGCATTGCCTATATCTGCCGCAACTTTTCTTGGCCGGGCGGTTTTCCGTCTCACGCTAGCCCTTTCACTCCTGGCGTGATTTGCGAAGGCGGCGAGCTAGGCTATGCTCTTGGTGCCGCTTACGGCTTCGCTCTCGGTCATCCCGAGAAGACTATCGCCGTCATGCTTGGCGATGGGGAATTAGAGACCGCCGCCGCTCTCGCCTCGCTCAACCTTGTCAAGACTGTCGGCAGTAATATATATAATGGCAAAGTCATCCCGATTTTGCACCTTAATGGTTATAAGATTTCCGCCCCGACCCTCTACGGCCGCAAGTCCGAGCGCGAGCTGAAAGAACTGATTCGTGGCTTTGGCTTCACTCCGCTCTGGATCGAGGGTGATTCTCCAGAAGCTTTCCAGGGTCGCCTGCGCGAAGCCGATCAAATCTCACATCCTTTCCTGATCCTGAAGACCGAGAAGGGCGCTACCGGTCCGAAAGAAGTCCATGGCAAGAAAGTCGCTGGCAACTATCTTGCCCATCAGATTCCGCTCCCCGACGTGAAGACCGACCCTGCCGAGCTCGATATCCTGAAGACTTGGCTCAAGAGTTACGATTTCCCCGCGCTATTTAATCCGGAGAAAGGATTCACGATATGATAGACGTAGTCGAACACCCTGGCGAAGCTAAGTTCTCTCCCGCCAAACGCATTGGCGCTGTCATGGCTAGCTACATGATGCAGCATCCAGATTTTTACCTCTTTTCCCCTGATGAGACTACTAGTAATAAGCTCGACGCCGTCTACGAAGTTTCTACCCGCGCTTGGGAACTCCCGCAGGAATCTTGGGATCTTCCTGAGTCCGCTAACGGCCGCATTGTCGAGATGCTTTCCGAGAATGCCCTCTTCGCCTGCATGGCCGGCCACCTCATGAATGGCGAGCCCGCTGTGATGACTAGCTACGAAGCCTTCTTCACGATTATCGCCGCCCAAGTTTTGCAACATCTTAAGTTCCTGCAGCAGTCTAGCCAAGTCTCTTGGCGCCAGCCTATCCCTTCCGCGAATCTCCTCTCTACCAGTACTTGTTGGCGTCAAGATCATAATGGTTTCACTCATCAGTCTCCCGCGCTGATTTCTCTATTGCTCTCGCACCCTAGTAATCGTGCCAACTGTCTCTTCCCGATTGACGACGTTGCCGCCGAGTCCGCCTTCATCTACATGATGCGTGATCGTGACACTGTGAACCTCGCCACTTTCAATAAAACTGATCAGCCTCGCTGGATCGACTCACATTTAGCTGATAGCCAGTATCACGATGGCGGTGCCAGTATCCTTGATTTCATTTCCGACGATGATCCAGATTATGTCTTCGTCGGCGTTGGTGATATTGTTTCTTGCGAAGTCATCGAGGCTATTAAGCTCTTGCGCAAAGATCTCCCGGCGAAGAAGTTCTGCTTCGTCAATATTTCTGCACTATCCTACGGCGCCATTGGTACTGTAAATCGCAAGCTCAAGATCGATGAGTTCGAGCGCATTTTCACTAAGAATAAACCTATCATTGCTAACTTCCATGGTTATCCCGACGCCCTGCGCAGCATTCTCAGCCGCTACGCCGATCGCAACCGTATCCGCGTACATGGTTTCCTCGAGCGGGGTAGTACTACTACGCCGTTCGAGATGCTCAGCCTAAACGAAGCCTCTCGCTATCACCTCGCCATGGACGTCGCCCGCCTCGAGAAGCAAACCGAACTTCTCCAGAAGTACCAGCAAGTGATCGACAAGAATCGTGATTACGCCCGCGAACACGGCACTGACCTACCAGAACTGCAGTAATATTGACGTCTACACCTATAAGTATTATAATAATAACATTATGGATTTTCTTATACTAATTATCATTCTCGCTATTTTTGCCGAGACGACTACCCTATTGTTACGCAGCCAGCATAAGCCACTCTTGGGTAATAATCAGAAGCGCAAGGTTTACGTAGACACCTCTGCTATCATGGATCCTCGTCTGCTTACTGTCGCTCAGACCGGCTTCATCGGCGACGAGTTACTCATCCCGCGTAGCGTTACGCGCGAGCTACAGTTGCTAGCTGATGGCAAAGATTCTGAGAAGCGTATTCGTGCCCGCGCTGGTCTCGACGCGATTCGTGAACTCGAGCGTGTCGTCTTTTTCGATACTACGATTATTGATGTCGATTTCGGCTCGATGCCAGTAGACGACCAGCTGCTCCAGCTCGCCAAGGCCAACCATGGCGTCATTCTCTCAAATGATTATAATCTGCAAAAAGTCGCCGCTACTGAGCATATCGACGTTCTTAACCTCAATGAACTCGCTCTTGCTCTTCGCGCCGAGTTCCTACCGGGCGAGCGCGCCAAGGTCAAAATCATCGCTCCGGGCAGCAACCCACAGCAAGGCGTCGCCTACCTTCGTGATGGTACTATGGTCGTCGTCGACAAAGCCAGCAACAAGATCAATCAAGAAGTTGAAATTGAATTTGTCCGACTGAACCAAACCCCTTCTGGCGCTATGATGTTTGCAAAACTCGTGAATCGCAAACCATCCTTACGCCGCTCTATCACCGGCCGTCGCCACAAGAAAACTAACCAATAATTTATATCAATCCCCCGGATCGCTCCGAGGGATTAATTCTAGTCATCATCCGTCGTCGACGACGTTGAGTCATCGGTTGTCCCACCACTATTCTTGAACTTGTACGGTATGCTATAGGTATTACTCTGGCTATCCGTTACTTCTAGCACAGCCTGTTCCTCACCGCCGACCAAGTATTGCGTAATCCCGTTCGAGATTTGGTTAATTCCGATCGAGCCACTCCGCTTTTGCAATCCATCAATATATAATGTGTAGCTAGATAGCGTTCCGAACGCATCCATATCGAAATCAATTTGCAAAGCCTTTCCATCGGACGTCTGGCTAATTGTTACGAGATCGGCAATCTCTGCTGGCGACGATGCATTACCTCCCGTACAGTCATCTTCCGCATTGTAATCATATGGGTCTGGCGCTACGTAAGTCCCTTTCTTCGTAAACGGATCTATCACCTTCGTTACTTCGATCTCGACCCGCTTGCTCTTTGGCGTACAGGCACTAGCTCGCTTATGATTGTCTTTGTTAAACTCTACCATGTCTTTTGAGGTTCCAGACTTTTTCTCATTGTACCAACTCGGCCAAATATCCGTTCTTCCCGCCACTGTTAGCTCCTGAATCCCTGCTGGCCGTACCGGTTGATCTCCCGACTTCCACTTACCCTCCTGAGCGTAGAGATTCTTATGCACATTCTCCATGTAATCATTCACAACTCGGCGCACTACCTGGTTGGTACTACTTGTCAGACCAGACCCGTCATGATTACCGTTCCACACTACCGTCGCAATCGCCGTCGAGTAGCTTGCCATCCAAGAATCCTTCGTCACCGCACTATTTGCCGTCGTCGTCGTACCAGTCTTGCTGGCTGTCCATACACCTGGCACGATGAACCCAAAGTCATACGACATTTGACCGAAGTTAATCTGCGAACGCGATTTTGCATCACTCAAGATGTCAGATAGCATATAAGCCACTTGCTCGTCAATCGCTCGCTTACCCGCCGTATCTTGCCAGCTTTCTACCACTTTGCCAGATGAATCTTTCACTTCGAGTACATAGGCTAAATCCTTATAGGTGCCACCACGCGCGATTGATGCATAAGCATTCGCATGTTCGATCGCCTTTACGCCACAACCACTACCGATCGCAATCGAAAGTCCACCGCTACTATCGCTACAGTATGAGACATCACCTAGCGCATGCGCCATCTCGATACCATTATCGATTCCCGCAATCGCCAGCGCCTTTACCGCACCGATATTTAGTGAGTTGGACAGTGATTGGCGAATCGTAATATCCCCATGGAACCGCCCTGTCGCGTTGGTCATTGCGCATGGACCCGTCGCTCCCGCACAGTACAGTGCATCAATATTCTCATCTCTCAAGATACTCCCTGGCCCAAACACGATATCACCGTCTTTCATTGAGAATAGTGTCGAATAATCTAGAATCGGCTTGATCGTCGAGCCTGGCTCTAGGAGGGAAGTCGTTGCATTCACTTCACCATAAACCGGCGTATTCCAGTCTACCGAGCCAACCATCGCTAGCACCTGGCTTGTCTCTACATCTACAGAGGCCAAAGCCACGTTATCGCTATTATTAGCCTTCATCAGCGTCGCACCCGTTGCGACCGCCTGCTCAGCCATCTCTTGTGCGCGGTAGTCTAGTGTGGTCTTAATCGTGTAGCCGCCCGTACGCATCGTCTGGATGCCATATTTAGCCTCTAGCTGCGCCTTCACTTCCATCACAAAGTGCGGGGCTTTGATGTCTGTATACTGATGGGTCTCTGGTAGAATCTGGTCCAAGATCGGCACTGCCTTTGCCTCTTCCGCCTCTTCCTTAGTAATATACCCCATCTCTACCATCACATCCAGTGCCTTATGCTGACGTGCGATCAAAGCCTCATGCCCGTATTCATTATAAGGATTCAGTACTGCTGGATTATTCGGAATCCCAGCCAGTAGTGCCGACTCGGCCAAGTTCAGTTCTTTCGCGCTCTTCCCGAAATACGTCTGTGCTGCGCTCTCGATACCGTTTCTGCGCCCGCCGTACGGCGATTCGTTCAGATACATCGTGATGATCTGCTCTTTGCTATACATCTTCTCCAGCTCAATCGAGAGAATCAACTCTTTGATCTTACGCGAAATCCCACCACGGTTCTCCGAAAACGCTTCATCCGCGAAGTACACTTGTTTGATCAACTGTTGTGTCAAAGTCGAGCCACCTTGTACTCCGTGTCCACTCAGCGTCGAAACCGCCGCCCGCATCAACCCCCAAATATCCACGCCTGGGTGCGAGTAAAAGTTACGATCCTCTAGCGCCACTGTCGCCTGACGCACGTAAGTGGAGATATCCCCCTCTTCTACTACTAGGCGATAGTCGGCATTGCCTTTATCTTCCCACAGCACTACTCCGTTCCGGTCAAGGTAGGTATTCACGGTATCGGAAATCGTCAGGTCGTTTAACTCGACTTCTTTGAGCTGATTCTTATAGTAAACAAACAATACTCCTACACAAATAATCCCAATCAGACAACACGCCGCAAAAATCTTCCCAATCCGTTTCGCACCCGCCTTCGAAAACCAATAAGCCTTAATCCGTTCCCAGCGGAAATGCGCAAAAAACCTCGCCGGTTGCTCTTTCGGCAAAGGCGCCAAACTCGCCGTCTTTGCAGACTTTGCGGTGGCCTTTTTCTTTTGCTTAACTAAACTTGAATACGCCCCGAAACTCGTCCGTTTCTCTGAGCGTTTTCGTGAATCATTCACAGTTGCCATACCCTTATTATAACATATCAGGTATCAATACAAAATAACATTTTCGTCACATTTCGCCCTCGCGAGACAGGGGTCGGAAAGGATAATTCCTCATAATTTTAGCTAAATCTAAACCTCCAGCCCCTAAATAAAAGCACCCTTTACGGGTGCTTTACGGCGTGGTTCTCAGATCTGTCCAGCCAGCTTTAATGGAATGTATCCGACTATTTCTCGCAAATTCCAAAGCACACGGCTCCGGCACCACCACTGCGCGGCGGCTGCATAGAGTCTATCCGGTGCATTAGGAAAGGGAACTACCCAGCTAAACCCCACCAAATACGCCTGACGTCTCGCACGCGGGAAATGGAGCTGGTGCGCCAGCAGATAAACATCATACGTTGCAACAGGTAACTTTATCTCTGACAACATTTCCTTCGCCCGCTTTAGCACAAAATAGCTACCTCCATCCTTCACGCCCCCAACGTTTTCACCACCGGATTGTGCTACTTTGATCTCATGTAATCTCCCCGATTCAGCTAAGTCCGGCGATTTCTTACGGAGATAATCATAGGTAGCAGATTGTGCTAAGACTATCATATCGGCGCGCCCAGCTGCCCCGTGTCGGAGCATGCAGTCGCCCAAATCGTGAATTGAAGAGGGAACGTCCGGATCTTTGGTATAGCCAAAGTCCAAAACAACCACAACATCCAAAAATACTCACTCTCCTTCAAATTGAGATTGTGCACCCTATATTATACCATCAATCCCTCGGGAGTCAATCTACTCCCTTGGTCGGCCTATTTCACCACTGCGAACTTGTTCTTGCCGCGTTTCAGGAGTGCCACCTGCCCTAACACTACGTCTTCCGAGACTTTCGCGCCATTCACGGTGATCGCTCCCGCCGCCGCCAGCTTCCGTGCCTCAGATTTACTGCTTGCTAGCCCCGTCGCCACTAGTGCTTCGAACAGTTGTGAGCCCTTCGGTGCGCAGGCTAGAAACTCACCAAATTCCGCGATTTCATCTTCTGCGAGTTCTTCCAGCGCCCCGCCAAACAGTCTTTCCGCCAATCCCGCCATTGCCTCTGCCGCTTCCGCCCCATGCACCACTGCTGTCGCCCCGAAGGCCAGCGCCTTCTGTGCCACCCGTCGCTCTGGGTGCTCAGCCTGTTCCTCTAGAATCGTATCCACCTCTGGCTTTTCTAACGTCGTGTAGACCTTCAGCAGGTATTCTACTGCCTGATCTGACTGATTCAGCCAGAATTGATAAAAGTCGAAAATCGACGTCTTCTTACTGTCTAGCCAGATCGCATTACCCTCCGACTTGCCGAACTTCCTCCCGGTCACCGGGTCAATGATTAGCGGCGTACTCCAAGCATCCGCCGTCGCCCCCTCTAACCTTTTAATCAAATGAATCCCAGTCGAGCAATTACCAAACTGATCCGCTCCGCACAGTTGTAAATCCACACCATATTCCCGGTATAAATGCAAGAAATCATACCCCTGGATTAAGGTATAAGAGAATTCTGCATATGAGATCCCGCTCCCACCTTCGCCGATCCGATTCTGTACAAACTGCCGGTCTAGTAGCTGCGTCATCGAGAAACTCTTCCCGACCTCTCTCAGGAAACTCAGATAATTAATGTCTTTAAACCAATCATAATTATCTACCATCACCGCTTCGTTACTGCGGATCACACTCTCGACCTGCTTCTTAATGCAAGCCTTGTTATGCTCCACCTCGTCCAGGGTCTTCAGATCTCGCTCGCCATTCTCCTTCGGATCGCCAATCTGCCCGGTCGCCCCGCCGATCAAGAGATACGGCTTATAGCCATGTCGCACGAAACACGCACACATCATCAACGCCGCCAAATTCCCAATCGTCAGGGAATCCGCCGACGGATCCGCCCCCCAGTAAAACTTCTTCGACTCACGCGTATCCAGCTCCGCCGGATCCTTAATTGTCGTCTCCGCATAAAACCCCCGCCATAGCAATTCTTCTGATAATTTCATCTTACTTTAATTATACTCTAATCCTCCAAAAAACACCAGCCAAAGCAAAGAACAATTGACATAATATTTAGAATATGGTAAACTATAGTCATAGAGCGCAATTAACCCTTGTTGCAAAAGTTTTTGTTATAAACTTTATCTCGCACCTTCAAAGGAGGCAATATTGATGAACAATGCAAACGATCTATTATCCAACGACGCTATCTTCCAGAGGGCGCACGAAGCCGCTTCTACCTTGGCCTGGTGCTGCGATATCTTAGCTGCTCGGGGCGTTCAGTCTACCGCTGATGTTAAGCTTCGCCGGCTGCTCTCAGTACTACCGGTGCCGCAGGACCAAGCACGCGCCACCAGCGCTAACATTTTCCTTCAGCTCGAAGATGCCATCGACGACGGCACTTACTGGGAGAAGTTCCCAGTCGGCGCCATCTTGCCCGACACCTGGACTGACGTCAGCACCGGCAAGACCTATGAAATGCCTTGGCGCATCGTCGATTACCGCAAAGTCACTTTATCGGACCATCGTAAAACCTTCGGTGCCACTCTTCTGCGCGTACATGCTAGCCCTAACGATGTTATGTTTGATACCTGTAATGAGCGCTTTAGGGACTCGTATGTCCTGCAATACCTCAACGCAGAAGATGGCTATCTTGCCGGTTGCTCTGCGGAACTACGAGAAGCTATAGTCGCGACTATTATTAGCGCTCCATATGGTTGCGTAGAGGACGAGATTTGCAGCCAGATCTTTATACCCAGTCCCGAAGAATTTCATGTTGATGCTGATCAGGATTATTTGGAAGGCGCGCTTGATCACTTTGCATGGGAATACTTTCTCAACGCACCGACCGACAGACATCAGATTTGTAAAAAAAGATCTTTCCTCTCCCCGAATGGTCACCACAAAAGCGTGTGGCTGCGGTCACATTACGCTGGTGGCCTGGTCTGTAGTATAGACAATGGCGGCATTGTCTATATCAATAGTCCGTGCCTCAGTCTTGGTGTGCTTCCGGCTTGCGTCATCACTGGCCGTCAAGCTCGATAGACGCTCACAGAGTTCCTCGCTGCTCGGTAATTATCACTATTTTGCCCAGTCATCACCGCCCTTCGGGGCGGTTTTGTCATCCCGTATTTAGCGGCTTAGCAATCGCTGTAAATATGTTACAATATATCCAACATAACTGGAGATCATATGTCAACCACCTCTCAAGCTCAATCTTTAATTTATACTATTCCGCAGGCCACCAAGCGGATTTTAGCCTTCGATATTGACCAAACCCTTAATATCGCCAAGACTCCCATCCCTCCCGAGATAGCTACTGAGCTCGTCAGATGTCTTAATTATTTCGAGATTTGCCCGATTTCTGGCCAGAAGTTCGAGCAATTCCTTATCCAAATCGTCGCTCCGCTCACCGAGGCCGGCGTGACCGATTCGCAGCTCCAACATCTCCATCTTTTCGCCGCTCAGGGCACCCAATATTACCGGTACAATTCTGGCACTCCGACCGATCCCTCTAGCTGGCGTCAAGTTTATAATTACCCACTCTCACCTGAAGACGTTGTGAAAATTACAACAGTTCTCGAAGAATCCGCCCGAGATCTAGGCTACTGGGAGGCCGATCAGCTCGCCGAGGGCGACGAGATTATCGAAAATCGCCTCTCCCAGGTCACTTTTTCCGCTCTCGGTCAGAAGGCTGGCACCGACGTTAAATATGCCTGGGACCCCGACATGAAGAAACGCACCCAGATCGTCGCCAAATGCCAAGAAAAGCTGCCCGATTTCCTCTACGAAATCGGCGGCACTACCTCTATCAATGTTGCTGCTCCGGGCATGAACAAGCAGTTTGGTATGACCCACCTCCTAGAGGAGCTCGGCGTCGAGCAGTCCGAAGTGCTCTACTTTGGCGACATGACCCAGCCAGGAGGGAACGATTACCCGGTCGTCCAGATGGGCTTCGACACTATTACCGTCCGCTCTCATGAAGACACCCTCTACGCCCTGCGCGGTATTCTCGGCCTCCTCGGCGCAGCGGCCAACCAAGAATAGCATAAAAAATCCCCCGACTTGCAAAAGTCGGGGGTACGAAAGAGTTTAAGTTCACAGTTCCCAGCAGACAGTACAGATTCGCATCTCGTTGCTCTTCTCGCGCAGATTGTGTTTCTGCTTCTCGCTCCAGATATTCTGGAGTTTCGTCTGGAGCATTTTCACCCGACTTTTCTGCGCATCGGTTATGTCCATACTCTCCGGCCGTTTGATGACGCGACAATCAGCCTTGGCGCTTAACCATTGCCGACACCAATATAACACCAGACAATCCTGCGGAATATCCGACCAAGTTTCTACCTGTGCTACCTCCGCCTGAAATTTCTTCATCAGGTCGACCGTCTTATCAGGTCTCAACAATCTGCCACACCGGTCAATCACGAATGCCCGCTCGTCACGCATATCGTCAGCGTAGCTCCAGGCGATTAACTGCCAACGGCCCTTTTCGGCGCCTCCCGAGCCGTCATTTATAACGTGCGAACACTGATAGCCTCCATTCGGGCATGCTTTGAGCGTCGCTTTGTCGCCAGCCATATCCAAGAAATCATCTTCCGGTAATGCCATTATTCTTCCACCTTTCTCGAATTTAGTCAATTCGTGTCGTATTCAGTACTTCGGGCCTATAAACTCCTTTCCAATTTTTAAGAACTAGGTAAAACCATACCTACACCCTCATTATAGCACACTTTAGCTAAAAAGTCAATAGCAAAGCGGGAAATGTGGAGGATGTTTACTCATTAGCTAGTCAACGTAGAGCAAACATGCTACTTGTGCTTTTCCCCGCGAAATCCGTGAAAAATCACTTCCCCCACACGGCTTTATTATGCTATAATTAACGTATGAAATCATATATCGTGGGCAACTGGAAGATGAATTTCTCGGTGGGTGAATCTTCTGTCTATCTGCATAAGCTTTTGCAGCGCACGCGGGCTTATCGCGACATCGAAGTAGTTGTAGCACCATCGCTGGTTGCGCTCCAGCCATTATCTCTGCAAATCGACCGCAAGAAAATACGTCTCGCCGCTCAGACCGCTAATTCTCATGATTTCGGCCCCTACACCGGTGAAGTCTCTTGTACGCAGCTCCGTGGCATTGTCGATTATTGTATCATCGGCCACTCCGAGCGTCGTCAGCTTTTCCACGAGACCGACAAGCAGATTCGCGCCACTGTCGCCGCCGCTATCCGTAATCAGATTAAGCCGATTCTCTGCCTCGGCGAAACTTCTACCGAGAAGACTTTCGGTGAGACGCGCGACGTTTTGCGCGATCAGCTCCTCGGAGGACTCTCTGAAGTTTCTCGCGAAGACCTCGACAAAGTCATCATTGCCTACGAGCCAGTTTGGGCCATCAGCACCACTACCGATTCTCACCTCGCCAGCCCCGATGACGTTAGCGAGATCGTCCAGTTCCTCCGCCAGACTCTCATCGACTCATACGGCAGAGATATCGCTGAGCAGATCCCGATTCTCTACGGTGGTAGCGTCAATCCGTCCAACGCTGGCGCCTACCTCACTGTCCCCGGTGTCAGCGGTCTCCTCATGGGCGGGGCCAGCCTGGTCGCCGATCAATTTATTGATATTATAGAAACTGCAAAAAAGGTCCAATCATAAAACATGGAGAAAGCCACTGTGCCAAATCGAAGCAACGCTCCCGCTGCCAATGCCGCGGCCGATTTCGTCGGCACTTCCGAGCCAGCTCCTGCACCAGTTCGCTCCGCCAAAGACGCTATCAACGCCATGTACGCCCAGGATGCCGACAAGCGCCTCAGTAGCTACCTCGCTACCTCTGCAAAAGAGATCATCAATGCTGGCAGCCGTACTATTGATAATGGCAAATCTGCTGCCAACCTCCACCGCGGCTCCGCTCATCACAAGCTCGTCTCCGCTCGCCCGTCCGCCTCGGGAATGTTGCGCACTGCTCAGGGCGAACCGCCTCGCATGCCGAGTGACGTTAGCAAATCCATGGACCCTCTCGCTCGTAAGACTTCTACACCTCCTACCGCTAAGCGCCGCTCTGTGCCAACTACCGCGCAACCTACCACCCCCGTCGTAAAGACCTCGCTCAAGCTCGCCCCGAAGAAGGCCCCAATCGTCTCTGCCCCGTCGCGTCTCCGGGACCCCGCCCCGCGCGCCGCCACTCTGAACCCTCAGAAGGGGCAAACCGCTCTCTCGAAGCTTCTCTCTAGCCGCCGTCCAGCGTCCGCTCAGGCCTCTCAGCCCGCAGCTGCTCCCACTCCTGAGGCACAAGAGTCGATCCGCATCCTACAACAAGCCGCCCAGAAGGTCACCCAGGCTCAGGCTCCGTCTACAGTTCCTCGCCCGAAAGCACGCCCGCCCCGTGGCCTGATGCAAGATGTCGTCCGCCGTCCAGCCAAAGCTTCTCAGCCCGCCCAGGCCTATGATCTTCCGGCTGATTCTGCTAAGCGCCGTTTCCGCCCCGCTCCGAAAGATTATGTCGCCGAGCCAGAGGTCCAAGCTAACGCTTACCAAGGTTTCGCGATCGACGAGCAGCAGCCTACCCCGCCCAAACAGCCCATCGAAATTTATGGCCTCATGGATGAAGAGCCTACTGGCAAGCCTACTGAGCCGCTTGGTGTCGTCGAAGATTACAAGCCTCAGGGCGACACTGTTAGCGAAGGCTTTTCCGAGCAAAAAGTCGCTCAAGGTTCCGGCAAGGCTGTCGATAATAATAAATATGCCCTCGGCGGCCAATCGCCATTCTTCCTCAAATCCGTCAGTGTCGAGAAACGCCCTCTTTCCGATGCGCCTACCCGCGCCCAAGCTCCTTCCGAAGGCACACTCTACGAACATCCCAGTTCCGAGCCAGTTAGTAAGAAGAATGTTTATGCCAAGAAAGAGCCCAAAAAGGCCCTTCCCACCAAGCCTACCGTCATCATCCCCGCGAGTCGCCGTTCCAAAGCTCCATTGGTTATTCTTCTACTGCTTACGGTAATCCTCGGTGCTGCGGTTGGTGCCTTTGTTTACCTCTGTTTCTTCCAGTACATGGAGTAGGGAAAGTCAAGGCCTTCCATTTTCCAGGAAAGGTGCTATAATGAACAAAGATATGGTGGGATTAGCTCAGATGGTTAGAGCGTCTGATTGTGGTCCAGAAGGTCGT
>CAYOSC010000003.1:0-55367 GCA_964406525.1 uncultured Candidatus Saccharibacteria bacterium
TAGTGTGACATTTCTATGGGATAATCTACTATGACATTATCATGGGATAATAACATTGCGGAACCCCTACGATTGCAAAATTGTAAAAAACTGTTATCATATAATATATGAGACAATATCTTGTTATATCGTCAGCAATAACCCAACAGCAAGCACCAAAGAATACTAAAGTAGCGTCGTGGACAACATCTAGCTTAGAGAATATAAATCTCTATGATTACGATGGCATACTCATAGATGTTTCCAGCATACCAAAAAGAGAGTCTGCCATAATAAATGCGGGCGAGCAAAGATTAAATTTTCACACATTTGAGTTTAGAATATTTACGCCTGAGGTTATATATAGGATCCTTTCCCGCTCGGAAGCTTTTGTGGTTTTGCTTGGCGATCCATCTACGCAACTAGGACAATTTTCGGCTGCGAACAGACTGGGGCTTGCTCTAATAATGACACCTAGCCACGGAACCAATTTGATTAATAAATGTGAAAAACATCAACCATTTTTTGATTATATGAAGCAGGTCAAGAATTATTCGTATGCTTTTAGAAATAACCCCAGGATGAATGAAGATTGTGCTCACGCCATCTCGTATTTTGGAGAACGACCATTATTATCTATAGAGCCACTTTTATCTATAAAAGTCGGTGATTCCATAGCAGCAAGAATTGGTGGACCAGGATTCTCTGAACTTTACTTGTTGCCAGTTTTGCCTTCTGGAGTACCAAAGTCCATCGATCAAATCTTTGACGTATTAGCTAGTGGCGATGACGACATAGTCTCTGAGCCAGAATGGGCATCAACTATTAAAGCAACTGGGCAAAAAGAGGTGGATGATCAGATAGCCGAAACCGATCGAGACATAGTTAAACTCAACAATAAAAGAAATGATCTGATGGCCAAAAAGGCTAAGATACGACAACCAATAGAGATTCTTTATAAAATTGGCAAAGAGCTTGAAAATAGCATTAAAGTCACCCTAAGAGATATTGGCATAACGGTTACTGATCCTTCTACTACTGAAGGGAGGGAGTTTACGTTCGAGTTTAATGGGCAAAAATTCGTAGTTGAGGTTAAGAGCACTGAACGTCAGTTTTTTGATAAGAACGGGCTACGCCAGGTTGTCGAGTGGCAAGATGACGTTTTACTAGAATCTGGAGAAAAATACAAACCAGTGTTCATAGCATCAAACGAGACCAAGAAACCAGCGCAGGATAGACAGGAGGCCTATTTGCCGCCCAATTTGTTGCAGTTTGCACAAGAGCGTAAAATTGCGACCATATCAGTATCCGTGCTATATGAGTTCGTTGAAAAGATAAAACGAGGCGACCTCGAGGTCAGTGAGCTAATAGATTTATTATTGAAGACGGATGGTATTGTAGGGCTAAGCGACATAGCATCATAGTTTTCCCAAGTTTTCTTACACTTTAGCTTCCTGATCCTAAAAACCTTTCTGCACCAAGTTTTTTCTCCCGTATGGAGTGGTTTTTGTTTTGGTGAAAACCCGTCAGGCTACTAGGTGATATAGTATGGTTATGGCACGACCAAGTAAATACACCCAAGAACTCATAGATCAGCTTACTGGCTATATTGCTGATGGTTTGACCGTGCGGGATGCCTGCTTTGGTGCAGGAATCTCAGAAGACACTTTTTGGCGATGGAATCGAGAAAAACTAGAATTTGCCGAAGCTATCAAAAAAGCTACATCCACACAAAAATGGAGTAGTGAAGCCTTGATGCGTACTAGCGAGTATCGCAGATACATCAGAAGGACTCATATTTGCCCTAAAAAGCGCCTGGATGATCAAAACCCTACTTGTACCCATCTCCACACTAGAATGCCTCAAAAACAAGCTCTAGAAGCCTCAGACGACATCTCTCAAAATGTATTCCATCACCAGACTAAAGCCACGCCCGATCTACTACCTATTCGCTCCGAGCCACCCACTAGCATCTTTGGCGAGTTGATCCCGTCTGGACCTTACTACAACCAAATTACTAACAAGGTGGAATAGGTGGAGAAGGAGCTATATGGAAAATGTGTATTGCATAGGTGTGAGCTAGAAGTATGGAAGTCAAAAGCCGCCAGCGCAAGCTAGCGACCATTGATGCTGGATGTAGATTAGAGTTCCGTGATCGTCTCAGTGAACTTGTAGTCTCCACTATCGTATTTGAAGTTGAGATTAAGCCTGTAATTGTCCCAGCGTTTTGTCAATGTTGTACTGTCTCCGTTGTCGCCAATGAGCTTATTCCAAGCATCCTCTGACGACCATTCTGGGACACCCAAAAGAGTATGGATGCAGCTGAACGAATCAAACATTGTAATCATATTGCTAATAGAAGCGGAGCTGTCATCCAAAGCGAAAAACGGTTGGCTAACCTCCAAAGTGTAATCATTTGGCGTCTTGAAGCTACTTTGCTTGCTGATGTTATACATCGTACCACAGGCGTTAGCCGTCGTTGACAGCCTATTGTTGTCTTCCGTATAAACGACAAGCTCCACGGCATAGTCATCTGGTCGTTGATTGACTAGCACCGAGAATCCATCAAAATCATATACCTTGAAGAATTGCTTGTTATAAATATAGTCTTGAATGAAGTTGCTTGGTATATCACTCAAAGACTCGTAATCGCCTAGCCTCAACATACTCTCTGGCAACTTGCTCATTATGGTCTTTTCATCATCGTCAGTCGAAAACGCATACGAAAGGAACTCAACCATATCATCATAAGCCTGCTTGAGTTCCTTTGGCGTTGGATTTTGTGATCCTGCTTGTTCAGAGACCATATTATTCCATTTGCTTTGGTCTATGCCAAGTTTTTTAACTACGCATCCAGTCCAGTCGTTGTATTTGCTAGTATCTTGGATCTTAACAAAAAATCCATTAAAATCATCACCAGGCTTAACAATATCACCCTTGATAGACTGAGGTAATCTCTTCTCGCAAGCGGCGAAAGCTTCTTTTGGAGGAAGCTGTCTATTCGCCTCGATAATTACCCATACACAAGCTCCCAAAATTGCTAATATCACGGCACCTATAAGAGTTGCTATGACAACCTTTTTAGTGGGCTTTATTTTTGATTGTTGTTTGATCTTGGGCATTTTTATTCTCCTCTTGTTGTTGATGGTGCCCTAAAACAAAAAGGACACCGTGCATTGGGTGTTCTACGTCCAAATTTTACAAGCGAGTTTCTACTCGATGGCACGATGTCCTATCTTGGAGTAGAAACAACTAGTGATTCAAGATCACTCACTCGCAAAATATAAACGTAGAACATTTTTATTATAACACAGGGTGTAATAAAGGGGTAGATACAGGCCCGCACTTACCTTGATTAACAGGGGTAAATATGATATAATGGCCTAAAAATAGAAGGGAGTTTTTAAAATGAACGAATACGATGAAATGGGGTGTCCTCTTGTAGATATCGCAAAAACCCTACAAGACATTCCAGATCGTAGCGAGCCCTGCGATCGAGAAGTCGCCGAAGATGGTACGGAAATTATCTTAAACGGTGATATGGGTGACGAGCCATATCACGGTTAGGAGCAATTATGCGAAAACGCCCTCAACAAGAACAACCTGGCAGCATTGCTAGGAAGGATTTGAAATTTGTACTTTATGCTCGTAAGTCAACCGAGGAAGACACGAAACAAGTTCACTCCATTGAAGACCAGGTTTCGGTTTGTCAAGAATACGCAGATAGTGCTGGTGACATTAACATCGTAGAAATAATTAAGGAGCAAAAATCCGCTAAGTACTCCCATAACCGTCCTGAGTTTAGGAGAATGATCCAAGGTATTAAGAAAGGGGATTATGACGCAATTATTGCCTATGCTCCTGACCGTTTATCTCGTAATATGCTTGAAGCTGGAGAGATCATTGATATGCTAACTCCTACCAAAGAAAGAGGGGCTATTTTGCTTAAGGATCTTGTATTTCCTAGTGCTACCTTTGGCAACGACCCTGGGGGTCGCTTGTCACTTGCCGTAATGTTCTCCCTTGCTACACAATACTCTGAGCAGTTGTCTGAGCGTGTTGCTCTAGGACATCAGAAGAATCTCAAGCGTGGCATCTCCTCTGGCACTCCGAAATGGGGCTACATTCGTGATGAGTTCTCAGGACACTACACACCTGGCCCCATTTTTGACGACATTAAGGAATGCTGGAAGATGATGTTAGGTGGTAAATCTCAGGCTGATGTCCTGCGGTGGCTCGTGAAAAACAAAATTTGTAAGCATACAAAATCTGGTAAACTCATTAAGCCAACCAAACAAATCCTCACTAGCATATTTGATGATAAAATCTATGCTGGTATCCTAGAACAAGGCGGGGAGACGGTGAACCTTTGCGAAGCTCAACCAGACTTCGTACCAATGGTAACCAAAGAAGAGTTTGAACAGGTTCAGGAAATGCGGAAGGGGCGCTACCAAACGCATATTAAGCACGCTAACGGCTCTTCCGTCGAGCTGCCACTTAAAGGAATGGTATACTGTGACGTCTGTGGCTGTAAAATGTATGCTGGGGCGAGCAAAGGGCGCCTGTCAGGGAAAAAGTTCGTGTATTATACTTGTCAAAACAAGAAATGCACTCGCAGACCAAAAGGAATACGGGCAAAAGATGTCTTTGATGACTTCTATGCGGCGTTGAAAGCAATGAAAATGGACGGTGATGCGACTTATAAAGCCTACGAAAAAGAACTTGATGAAAACATCCAACTCGAACTGGATGCCCTGAAGAAGGAACGAACGAGCCTTGTCGGTCTGAAGAACCAGCACAAGCGAGATTTAGATCTCGCTAACAAGGATTTTACACGTTTATCTGATCCGAAATTTAAAACCCCAGAGGCTACGCTTGAGGCTTGCCGTAATCGTATTGATATTGCTACCACGGCTATGAACGATATTGCCGATGATATCGCCAAAATCGATAAAACCTTGAATGATCCAGCGTCCATCAAGATGACCAAGGAAGATTTCTTGAACCTGCTCGCCACCTCTGCTGAAAAGCTCAAAAACGGCACTTTTGCCGAAAAGGATGCTATCGCCAGAATCTGGCTCTTGAACCTACGAATTGGTGAACAAAAAGAGATCTCCTACCTCTGTAAAACGGAGATAAAAGACCTCGTTAAATTTGGAAATGTCTTGAATGGTGGAGTAGATCGGACTTGAACCGACTACCTCAGCAATGCGAATGCTGCGCTCTACCAGGTGAGCTACTACCCCATTAGCTTCCGGAACTTATTTATATGGTAGTACCGACTGGGCTTGAACCAGTGACCTTGGGCTTATGAGTCCCACGCTCTAACCAGCTGAGCTACGGTACCAGAGGATGTAAAACTTGGACAAGATTATAATTTTACTTCGTAAAATTATTTCGCTGGGCGTCGGCTCAAAAGAAAATGTAAACATTTTCTTCACTCGCCTCCTGCAGCGACCGAACTGCGTTCGCATCTCATCCTTTTTAGCATTAAATAAAATGATCTGAAGATTATTTTATTTAATGGCGGAAGGGACAAGATTCGAACTTGCGAGGCTATTAACCTGCTGGTTTTCAAGACCAGTGCCATCAACCACTCGGCCACCCTTCCGCTTTTTATTTTATCATAAGATGGGCAGTAGGACAAGATGAGAATGGGCGTAAAATATATTTTTTGCGCACAAGGCATGAAAGACGTGTTATAATGATAGTGTCGAATTCGTTTTTGCAACTAGATTTTCATCTGCGGGTCTATAGTGCTTTTGCCAATAATATACGACACCGCGACGAAAACTGGTAATGGTACTACCGTAACTAGTTGGGAAACGGATTCGACACCTTCGCGGTGTCGTTTTTATTTTTGCGTTGCTAAAGATGGCATCCGAGGGTGTTAGATTTATATAACCAAATTGGATGGCGATATGTAGAAATATCTTCTTTTACATTCCTACAATTCCGTTAACAGGGTTCGGTGAGTCTCTTCTCATCTCGATTAGGGTTTATTGGTTGGTTCCCGATCATGGTTACGAGAATCGAACCCGACTCAGCCGGGAAATAACCCTTTATAACGGAATTGCTAGGAATGCAAAAATTAGTACATATATTATATATGGTCATCCAACCAGAATCCACAAAAGGAGGGCGATCATGCACTACAAGAAACGTAAACTTTTTGTACTTTATAGTATTCCAATATGGTTTAGAAGAAAGATTAATAGTTTTTCTAAATCAAACTTATGTAAAGAAAAGTTGTATTTAGTTTCTTGTAGTATTCCTCTAAAGCACATGGGAGTCCTCCTTTTGACGGGAATGATGTGTAGTATAGCATGTAGTGTGTTAGGTAGTTTATCTGGTTCACTTAGAGGGGAGTGTTATGCGGCAGCATCAGCAACATTGGAGCTAGGAGCTAGTAATCTAATGGATGAAGTAGCACAAGGTAGTACAGCTTATGCTAGTAGTACCATTAAAGCTAGCGGGAATAATGATATTGGAAGTTATACACTTAGTATTACCGGACCAGTACAACTTAGTAATGGTACTACTAAGCTGAATGGCGCTAATAATAAGATTGGCAGTGAGCTAGGGGATAATACTTGGGGATACTCTTATAATGAAGGCAATAAGTCAAATGAGAATAAGACTTATAAATCTTTTACTGGGAGTGCACAAGAATTAGCTAAGGCTAGTGCTACTACTGGGAATAAAGTCACTATAGATAATACGGCTAAGGATATTACTTTTGCAGCGAGGTTTGCGGATAATGCTACTACTGGAGAATACAAAGCTACGGTAACGATTAGCTTAGTAGCAAGTCCTGCTACGGTAGTATATAGATTAACCTATGATGCAAATGGCGGGAATGCTAATAGTGTACCAAGTGCACAAGCAGAAACGAATAGTAATGACTCACATAGCTTTACTATTGCAAGTACAGTACCAGCCAGAACAGGATATACTTTCCAAGGATGGAGCGAGACAAGTAATGGTGCAGTACAGTATACGGCTAATGGGACGGGTGGAACTAGTAAAACCATTACTTTACAAAAGACGAGTCCGACGAAGACATTGTATGCAGTGTGGAAAGCGAATGGAGCGAGTTGGACTGACGGAACAAGCTCTGGTGTAAGTAATATGCAGGATATTGGCTCGAACTTCTGTAATAGTTCTATCCCGGCCGGTAGCACGATTACGCTCACCGATAACCGTGGTACAAAAATTCCTTATAAAATCATCAAAATGAAAGATGGCACTTGCTGGATGGCAGAAAATCTAAGGCTCATGAATACCACTATCTACAGCACTGATTCTGATATGACTTCTGACAGCTTTACGATTCCCGCATCTAGTACGAGTAGCTTCGGCTATGACATGAACGCAACCGACGGTTATGCTCCACATGCTTACTATAATAACGACACTGTCTACGGTGCTTACTACAACTGGTACACCGCTACAGCAGGCGCTGGTACTAGTAGCGTTAGTAGTGGAGATGTAAATACCAGTATCTGTCCAAAAGGATGGAAACTCCCTGCCTATGATGGAACTGGATCATTCTATAATATCATTGACGGCGCTAACGGCTATAAAAGTTCTTGGACGTCCGTAGGCGGAAAAAACGGTTATATGCTTGGCTATAATTCTACCAATGCTTTCTGGCCTGCTGTCGGTCGTGTTACTAGTGGCTCGCTCGGCTATACAGGTTACCTTGGCTACTATTGGTCACGTAGAGCTAGTTGGTCAGGCTCGGCTTACAACCTGGTCTTAGATCACCAATCTGAACCTGGCTATGTGTACCCTCGTGCTAACAATGCTCGCTACGACGGTTACTCCGTTCGGTGCGTCGCCGAGCCGTAGAGGATGCCTAAGAAATCGTAGATTCTAGAATTGTGAAAGCGGACAAAAATGGCCAAAATTGTCCGCTTTTGCCGAAATCTACCTCTATAAACTCATGCACAAGGGGGTAAAAATTGTCCGGTTCTCTGTAGTAAAATAAACATTTTTACTTCCCTTTGGGCGGATTTCTGATAGAATAGGTATAAGATATAGGAGGTGAGATGGTAGGTGAATATAGGCCGTATAGCGAGAGGACGCCAGACGAACAATATAAGAATCTGATCAGGACGATTCTAGAGAAAGGGCAGAAGGGGCCGTCTCCGATGGTGGACGAGAATGGCAACGAGGTGAATACGATTGACCTCCTGGGTGCGCCGGTGATAAGGTTTAATTTATTAGAAAATGGTGTGCCGGTTTTGACGGAGCGAGAGATTAAATTCTGGCGGACACCGATTGGTGAGATGCTGGGTTTCGTTAATGGTGCGAAGACGCAGGAGGAGCTGGAGGCGTTTGGCTGTAAATGGTGGAAGAATTGGTGCACGGAGAAAAAATGCGCTAAGCGCGGTCTGAAAACCGGTGAGCTCGGTCCGGGCTCGTATGGAGCGGCTTTCCATGATTTCCCGACAACAGAGGGAGAGAGCTTCAATCAGTTTGCCGAGATTATTAAGCAGATGCAGGAACGACCGGAGCTGAAGACCCATTTCATTACGCCGTGGATTCCGCAATACACGATTCGGAATAAAGATCATCAGCAAAAAGTAGTGGTGTGTCCGTGCCATGGTTGGATGCATTTTAGGATTATTAATAATAGACTAAGCCTAGTGGTCTTCCAGAGAAGTTGTGATGTATTGATCGGCTGCCCGAGTAACTGGGTACAATATTCAGCACTACTACTCGCGATGGCGGAAGTATTAAAGCTAGAGCCATATGAGTTCGTGCATATGATTTCCGATGCGCATATTTATGAGAATCAGCTGCCGTGGGTAGATGAGATTCTCTCGCGCGAGATAAAACCATTTCCGACAATGAAAATTATCAATCCGCATGATAGTATCTTCGATTATCGTATAGAAGATTTTGAACTGAGCGATTATAATCCTAACCCTGCAATAAAGGGCATAGCTGTGGCGATCTAGTATGGACGAACATTGGTTAGCGAAAGTAAAAATCGCACAGAAAAAAGGTGAGACGGTCGGGCTAGTGCAAGGCTCGTGGGATTTATTCCATTTAGGACACTTGCGCTATATTATGAAGGCACGGGCGTTGTGTGATTTCTTAGTGATCGCGATGGATAGCGATGAGAAAATCCGCAAACGTAAAGGGCCGACACGCCCAGTGATTCCAGAAAAAGAGCGCTATGAATTTATTAAATTGCTAAATATTGCGGATGCGATCGTAATAAAGAACGTCGGTGAGCCAAAATGGCATTTAATCAAGACTATCAAGCCGGACGTATTAGTGGCGATTAAGGAAAACTATACCGACGAACAGATAGAACGCCTAGAGAAGATTTGTGGGCGAGTAGCGGTGTTGCCGCGACAAGCGCGGACTTCGACTTCGGACAAGATTCGTAAGATTACGATTGCCAGTCGCCTGAAGAAGGTCGAAGGTGTAGAAGAAAAAGTCGCACAGGCGGCGACAAAGATGAAGAAACGCGTTAACTATTCTAAGGATGCGCCAGAACCGATTCCGCAGCTCTTTAAGGCCTTGCGTGATTCGACGGATGAAGTGTGTCCGGTAGCGGCAGCGTGTTTCTGGAACGGAGAGTGGAAAGTGGCGGCGAGCCAAATCGACTTCACAATCCCGGAATACGACATTCAGAATCGGACGGAGTTGTTTTATGAGACTGTGACGCATTCGGAAGTAAACTTGATAAAGAGCCTAGGAAAAGTCCAGCAGATTGATGCGCCGGTTTATGTGACTTTGTTTCCGTGCGACAAGTGCATGAAATTATTAATCAGCAAAGGCGTGAAAGAAATTTATTACCTCGAAGATCATCCGGAGCGCAATTGGAGCAAACGCTCACATGCTTTGGCGGAGAAAAAAGGGATTAAGACAAAAATGATTAAGCTGGGAGAGAAATGATGCCGCGGCGGTATAAGTATATTTATCCGGCGAATGCGCGCGAGCAAGAGCAGCTGGATATTATGCTGAGGATGGAAGCGGAAGACAAAGATCCGATGGCGCCAGAATATATCGAGCAAGAAATTCTCTTCATGACGGATTATTGGCATGTTTCTCGGAACCGTTTCCCGTACAAAGGTGCGAAGCTGCACTTCTTAATCGTGGCACGGGGACCGGTGTATGAAGTGGCGGAGATTTCTCCAGAGATGTGGCTGGATCTGCAAGAGATCTGGAAGCGCTTGATGGAAGAATATGATCTAGATGGCGGCGGGCTCTGCATGAGGTTTGGAAATCCGGCTCGATCGGGAGCGTCACTCACTAGACTACACGCGCATATTATCATGCCGGAGACGGACGAGAAAGTGCGGTTCGGGATTGGCGGGCATAAAGATTTGCCGGAAGGTCTGCATTTATAAAATAGCTTATAAAAATGACGCTTACATGGTTGTAGGCGTCATTTAGTTTTGCGATAAATTATTCGGCGTTGGTATGGACGGCAGTTACGTCATCGAGATCGTCAAGAGCGTCGAGCAGCTTCTCGAGTTTCTCAGCGTCAGCGCCTTCGATAGCGACAGTAGAAGTCGGGACGTAACGAAGTTCGGCAGTAGTGACGGTGAGACCGGCGTCGAGAAGAGCTTGGCGGACTTTCATAAGGTCGCTCGGAGCAGTGATGATGATTAAACCACCTTCGCCCTCATCGACGTCTTCAGCGCCAGCGTCGAGAGCGGACATCATAGCTTCTTCGCCCTTTTCGCTGACTTCGATCCAGCCTTTGCGAGCAAATTGGAACATCACGGAACCAGAATCGGCCATACGACCGCCGTTCTTAGAGAGAGTGTTGCGTACTTCGGGCAGGGTACGATTCTTATTATCGGTAGCGACTTCGATGATAATGCCGACGCCGCCAGGACCGTAGCCCTCATAAACTTCTTCGATGAGGGCAGCAGCACTTTTGTCGGCGACACGTGCAATCGCGCGCTCGATATTTACCTTCGGCATGTTAGCTTGGCGAGCCTTCTCCAACATCATAGCGAGAGACGGATTCATGTTCGGATCAGTACCAGAGCGAGCGGCGATAGCAATTTGATTAGCAATCTTAGTAAACAATGCGCCGCGTTTAGCGTCGACAACGGCTTTTTGACGTTTGGTAGTGGCCCATTTGCTGTGTCCTGACATAATTTAGTTCCCTATTTAACTTTGGTAAGATAATTCTACATATATTATACTATGTTTTGCATGATTTGACTACTGTTCTGTCAGTAAGGAGAGTGCGGAAAAACAAGATTGTGGTACCCGGAACAGGACTTGAACCTGCACCCAATTGCTTAGACTAGCACCTGAAGCTAGCGCGTCTACCAATTCCGCCATCCGGGCATAGTCTTATTATATCATATCTCTGTAAAATAGGTTAGTCTTGACATCTGTAAGATACCATGGTAATGTAGGGTAGATCCATGTTTTCGAAATGAACTGTGGTTAGTATTATTCCATCTAAAAATGAGAGGGGGTGTTCTCATGAAAAGGCAAGCTAAGAAAACGCATCTGATTCTGCTGGTGATCATCGTATTGTTTACCGCAATTGCAACCGGCATCTGGATTCATTATCTGAAGTTAGGGGTAGAATGCGGGCGCAATGAGCGTTTGATCGCTATGGTTATAGCGTGGGTAACGCTGGTTTTGTGCGTAAACGAGATATCCGATCAGAGCAGCGCGGAGAGCGAGGCGCAAACATCGCGCGTCTTCTGGAAGGAAGTTAGAGCGGTGCTGAAGTTCTTCGGGAAGCTCTTCTTGCTGTTTAGTGCGATTGGCGCAATAATGATGCTGGTCATCTGGCTAACTAAGCCTGGAGAAGTCGCGCTCTACGTCGTGATGGGGCTGTTGCTGGTACTGATGATAGCTGCTGGCGTACTTCCATGCACGAAGAAGCTCGACATCTACCTAACGAAGTTTCTGCGAGAGCGTGGCTTTCTTGACTGGCTGTTTGGAGACGATGAATAAGTAGCACTTTATATTTTAGAAAGGTGAGATCGTTTTCGCCGATAAGCCCGCACTCATACGAGAGCGGGCTTTTTCTGTTGGTACTTTACTAGGCTATCAAGGCTATTGATGTAGTTTAGCACTAGCTGGCATCTTAGCATCTTTGAGGAGAGGTTCGAGGTCTTTTTCTTCGAGAGTCTCGTGCTCGAGAAGTGCAGCGGCGAGGCGATCGAGGACGGACTTATTGACACGAAGGATGTCTTCAGCACGCTTGGCAGCCTCGTCAGAAAGTTGTTTGACTTCAGCGTCGATCAATTCGGCGGTTTTCTCGGAGTAAGGTTTACTGGTAGTAATAGTGTAATATCCAGTACTTTGATCTGGGAAGACGAGGTGACGAGTCTGGCTGCCCATACCCTCTTCGACGATCATTTCTTTACTGAGCTCGGCGACGTTGCGAAGGTCCGAGGAAGCACCGGTAGTGATCGCATCTTCGCCGAAAATCAGCTTCTCAGCGATGCGTCCACCCATAGCACGAGCGAGAATATCTTTTAGCTCATAAATACTTTTATAACTACGATCCTCTGGAGGTAAGAACCAAGTGACACCACCAGTACGACCGCGAGGAATGATAGTAACTTTGTGCACTGGGTCGGAATCTGGCAAGACGTGACCGACGATGGCGTGACCAGCCTCGTGATAAGCAGTGACTTGGCGCTCGTGGTCATTCATGGCCTTGCTCTTGCGTTCTGGACCAATGGCAACTCGCTCGAAAGCCTCGGTGAGGTCAGCATTCGTGATCTTCTCGTGACCTTCGCGAGCGGCCGTAATAGCGGCCTCGTTGGCAATATTGGCGAGATCAGCACCAGCGCTACCAGCAGTTTTGGCAGCGAGAGCGTCAAGGTCGACATCTTTCTCAGTAGGTTTGTTCTTGAAATGAACCTTGAGGATCTCGAGACGGTCTTTGCGCTCCGGTAAGGTGACGTTAACATGACGATCGAAACGCCCTGGTCGAAGGAGAGCTTTATCTAGCATATCGACGCGGTTGGTCGCGGCGATCACGATAACGCCAGAATCATTATCGAAGCCATCCATCTCGACCAAAATCTGGTTGAGCGTCTGCTCATCTTCACGGCCAGCGCCACCGCGAGCATCACGTTTGTGTGCGACGGCATCGATCTCATCGATGAAGATGATGGAAGGGGCGTTTTTCTTAGCCTTGGCGAAGAGATCACGGACACGAGAGGCGCCGACGCCCACAAACATTTCGGCAAACTCAGAACCAGAAATACTAAAGAACGGAACGGAAGCCTCACCAGCGACGGCACGAGCCATCAGGGTCTTACCAGTACCAGGATCACCAGCGAGGAGAACGCCGCGCGGAATCTTAGCGCCGAGCTTTTCGTATTTCTTCGGCTCTTTGAGAAAATCAACCACTTCGCCGAGGTCTTGCTTGGCAGCTTCGTTACCAGCAACATCGGAAAAGAGTACTTTTTTCTTATCCGGCCCATACAGTTTGGCCTTTGCCTTGCCGAAGCCCATATTCTGATTATTCATGGATTGAGCTTGGCGCATCATAGAGCTAAAGAAGAAGATAACGACAACAATTGGAACGCCAATGATAAGAATATCGAGGGCGTAATCCCAGAAACTAGAGACTTCTTTATATTCAATCTGAGGGTACTTGGCCTGACAAGCAGTGAGCTCATCACCATTGAGCTCGGAACATTGGTCGATTAAGCCCTGCTCGTAGAGGGTACCCGAAGAATCTTTGCGCGAGATTTGAGTATAATGGTCTTCCCCTTTGAGAGTGATTTTGAGATTACTGCCTTCGACGGTAATTTTCTCAATGTTACCATTCTCGTCGTTTGCACGAGCGATGACGTCGGAAAGCGGGACCTCGTCGATCTTGCCTTGAGGAGACATGACGGAAGCAAAAATGCCGATACAAGCAAGTACTAACAGCAAAAATGCAAACCAGCGCATCGTGTTGTTAGGCTTTGATGATTTCTTTTTGGTGGTTTGTGGCACGACGTCTCCTTATTTTTATAAATATCTGAAATTAAATAACAATACCGTGGTCAGGGTGATCGGATTTGAACCGACGACCTCGCAGTCCCGAACCGCGCGCGCTACCAGCTGCGCCACACCCTGGTATAGAGGTATTTTATCATATTTTCCAAAAAAACTAAAGATGAAGTGTACAAATATAAATGTTGTTTTATGCTTTGAAAACCAGTAGCTCTGAATCTATTTAATCTGTGTAAGCTCATCATTGATTACGATAACGCCAAAAGATTGAATCTCATCATTAATATATGGTTGGTCAGGCAAAGGACGCAAAGTATAAATTGACTTGTTGAAGTAGTTGGCCACGAACATTTCTGCAAAACTATTCGCTCCGATATAGTTTGCGATACTATTCTTATCATAATTGCAGACTAAGATAGCATCAGATTCGCGAATTTTATCAGCGTGTTTATGACATGAGTCTGTATCAATTTTTGATTGAACTGGATCAAAATCCGCCTGTTCGGCTAAGCGATTGATAACTCCGTTTGGTAGTAGAACTTCATGCCCGAGACTTTTCAACTCCTCGGCCACTTTATTAACCTCATCGACAAAGCTCAAGCTACAACAAATGCAAATCTTCATACTACCTCCTATGATCAACTGAATTAATAGTATTATAGCATATAACGATTAGATAGGCGACGAATACTAAACTTTATTAAGTCTTTACCACACCTTCCCCACTCGTACAGCCATCAAATCGCGTATGCAAGCAGAAGAAGATTCGGGAGTAAGGGGCGTAGAAGTAAGCCAGCAGGATAATACTACGGTAAGTTTACCAACGTAAATATCAAAGAGGTCGTCACTAATTCTATTACCAACTAGATTGATGCGATAATCTTCTACTAGTTGCATTAGCATATGGTGGTCTTGACGATTATTGACAGCCAGGAAATATTGTTGATGCTTTACTATATAGTTGGTCAACATCGTCAAAACGGTAATCTTCTTAGCGCTACTAGGAATTAGCTGCAAGAGATCTTCTTCCAGCTCGGCTTCGTAAGATATTAAGACGTCATCACTGTTACGAAAATGTAGATAGAAAGTCGGTGCCGTCAACTTAGCTCCGTGATAGAGCTCACGAGCTTTAATGTTTACTCTACGTTCAGATATTCTCTCGCAAAGAGCTTTATTAATCCGATGATGATTAGTACGATATAATTTATGCTGCGGATTTTTAGGGCCTTTAGTAGACCTGCTGGTCCTGCTAGCTTTGTCGGATGTATGGGGCTTGCCGTCCTTGTTAATATTGCGAGACGCATTAGATTTGTTAATTTTACTAGATTTGCTAGGTTTGCTAGATGTTCTAGATTTATTGGATTTATTAGGTACACTAGGTTTACTAAGCGTACTAGGCGTAGGTGCCATCTGCTGAGACAACCTAACGCTATTATTAATACTCATTTATTTATTATAACAAAATAGTCTATAATCGTCAATGATTGTAGATTGATTTTGCGGAATAGTCATAGAGATGGTATAGTATTGGCTCTGTTCTGCAAATACTCATATAGCGGCAAATTTGGGGTTTATTTTTCGTGAGATAAGTGATATAATGAGGTAGTTGTTACCCAACATGGGTCGGTAGCTCAGCTGGTTAGAGCACCTGCCTCTTAAGCAGGGTGTCGAGGGTTCGAGCCCCTCCCGACTCACCATGATTAACGACTTTGCATTATTATCGGGGCGTAGCACAGTTGGTAGCGCACACGGTTTGGGACCGTGAGGTCGCTGGTTCGAGTCCAGTCGCCCCGACCACTTATATAAATACGATTTTAGTGAATTCGACTCCTGTAAAATGGGCGAATTTTTTGTTAATGCCCAGAGGGGGAGTTTTTCGAGGAATTCTTGTCTTATTTTACGTTTGTTCTCGTCTATACCCTACGCCTTTTATGCCAACCAGTTTCTGGTAGTTTGTGTTCATAAGCTCTAGCAGCTATTGAACATACTAAGTATCTTGGATTAGTAGTAAACATATTAGAATGGCTACGGCCGCTGCGATGATAATAAGTACGCTAGCAATAAACGAAGTAGCCTTTTGTCGTTGTCTTGCCGCCATTGTGTTTTTCTAGCCAAATAGCCAAATTACTCTCGGTAATCATGTAACGATTTTTAACTTTAGCTAAAGGCAAACTATATTCTGTATAATATTTCATTACCGTATTATCGCGGTGTTTTCGGCTGTAGCCTATCACGCTACTGGAGACTTCAGCAATTACGTCGTCAGGAATATTTCTCACCCCTTTAAGATAGGCGAGTTGAATATTTTAGATATCCTGAATACAAGAACGGCGTGCTCTTTGCTAGCAATTGCCTAGACATAAAATGGCTATCGCACAACTTTGCTCTAATCTTGTTAAAATTGCTGCATTTTGCTGAGTTGGACACCGAGGGTAATTAGCTAATTGCTGGACGCTCCTCTAGGAAGTTGCTGGATCCGAAGAAACTATGCCCGACCGTCCATTAGGAAGCGGTCATGTGGTCGGTTTTGGACAGCTCTCTATTGAGTCTACATATGCATCATTCTGGTTGGCGTAGATCTTGTAGGATTTTATTATAATAGGCTTTTAACTTTTTGGCAGGGATCTCTTGATTATCAATCTCCACAGTATTTATTTGATCGAGACGTTTTAGATCCGCCTCAATATCCTCGCGCGGGCGTGGAGCGCCATCTATGTTATACTCGAGAGATAATGCGGGATATAGCTTAAGATAATCTGGGTAAAGTTTAATTATATCATCACAGTATTTTGATACAATTTCTTCAGCCGTACCTTGATAAGTTTTTTCTGGCATGCCAATCTTATTCTGGCTAAGTGTAAGCGAAAAATTTTTACCAATTGGCGCACCTTCTGATTGGCGTCTTTGCAAAATTGAATGCATTGTATATTGAAACTCGGACGGATCGTTGGGGTTGGCAATTTTATTAGCTAAAAGCCCGTCTATCGGTAGAAGTTCGTCAAACAAGGCATCTGCTGCAGCATTTGCATCGACTTCCACAAATAATCCGTCGTGGGCGTTCATATAAAAATACTCTGCGTCGCCCGTAAAATGCCCTAACGTATTAATTAGGATGTGATCTTTAGCTATCCTTAGCGCATCATAAGATATCTCTTTTTTGTCAAGTCGTTGTTCTTGTAGGTCGTGTTGCAATTCATGTTCACAAGTATACACAAAATCGATTACAGCATCGGCCGCTTCGTAACCGCCCAATTCTTGCTGGGTTTGTTGCTCGAGAGGCTTAGTTCCCTCGCTAGCAGGACGAGCAGGAAAATCGAGATATGTTCCATCGGGAGTATGGAACGCCCGCGTTTGCCAGCTCCAGTTACCCGTGAACGGGTTACCCGTCGTAGGGTCAACACGTAGTTTTCTTCTCTGACCATCTCGCCAATATTCCTCTCGAAGAAAAACATGTGTTGGTTTATCTGCGCCAATCGCCTGCGAACGCAAATTGGCAAATTCTAACAGGCTAGTGTAGCTATCGCTAGGGTTGAGTGTTTCGCCCTCTATCAGGTTTTGGAAGATTATTTTACTTTCTTGATTTAAATCTCGTTCTACTTCGTGCTCGTTTTTAATAGGTTGCTCGTTGGTGAGGTCAAGACCGCGTCTGACCGTTTCTGATTCCATAATGCCTAAAAGATCTGAGGCGGCTTGATAATTCTCAGCGGCTATCTGTTTAGCTTGATCGCTCGCAGCATCCGGAAGATTGGCGCTCAGCTGGCTAAACTTGCCGTAATTTTCACGAAGTCTACCTAAAATATTACCATCGGAAGTATTGCTAGACAAATTGTTGAGCATTTTTTGCTGACGCCGTGCGTGATGTAGCCGGTAGGTTGCGTCGGTAATTTGCTCTTCATCATCTAATGAGGTAGCTTTGTCTAAATCTTCTTGCGCTTTAGCCATGGCGTTGGAGATTAGACCATCTAGCCACTCAAACTTACCTTCATCTGTAGAGATATCAATACTATCAATGTCAATATATTCGGAATTTCTGTCTAAGGTCTCCTCCGTCTTATCATGCTCCTCAAAGGGCGGTATTTCGCTAGCCATTTTCTGCCAAGGATTTTGCTCCTCAGAATTACCATAATGATTTATGTTTTCACCGGTTGGCATATTTTCCTCCACCGTGGTTATTATGTATAAATTATAACACGGAATATTAATTATGTTTTAAACGAGGGTACCGCTATTGGCATTTTCATAAAACGTGTATATGCCTATGCTCTTTTTACACAGTTTTATTCATCCTTTCTATCACTATTTTTCCAAAAACTTTACAAAGTGTTAAGTTTTTCAGAAAAAGCTGGCGTTGGTGCGCCGCGGGTTCGCTATACTAGTTCGTAAAAGGAACGTATGTTGAAAGTAGTGGTATTTGACGGGGGTTGGGGCGGGGAAATTGTTGCGGATTATTTAGAAAATGAACTCGGAGTCGTGGAGATTATTCGGGTAACAGATTGGGCGAACGCCCCCTATGACGGTAAGACTATTGCGGAAGTTCGCAAGCTTACTTGTGCTTGCTTGGCGCAGTATATGAATAAAGTTGACCTCGTCGTTCTCGGCGGCTATACCGTCTCGATGACAGAAGATTATCTCCGACAACATTACCAACATCAAAAGATCGTCGGCGTCAGCATTAATTACTACCGCATTCTTAAATCCGGTAAATATCCCGATCGCGTCACAGCAATCATGAGCCAAAGTTTGCTAGAGACGAACTTTTGCCAAGATCTGCGCCAGAATTTACCATATTCTACCATAGCGATACCAGATAGCTCCGGTTGGGAAGAGCAAACTAACTCAGGTGATCTCTGCGCGAGTATTCTGAGGGCAGATCTCGAGGCTTATTTTGAATTGTGCCCTCCCGCCAAAGGTCGTCCCGAGCGTCAACTTGCTCAGCTACCTTTACTCGAGGCGATCCGGGCCGAAAAATATTCACAGAGCATCACCTTTCAGCGCGAGCCTCCTGCTGGCGAATTTAACCTTATTACAAGCGACGTTGTTTTATTGCTGAATACGAACTTTTGGGATATGCGAGCGGATTTCGAAGAAGTGTTTGGCTACAAAGTGCGTATTTTGGACTTTCGCGAAAAGCTACTACATGATGTCTGTATAGCACTAGACCTGCTAGGCCTCGACGGTAAACGCAGTAAATAATTTAAATAGATTATCTTGTTGCTTTCCTACCTTCGATCATTAGCACGAATTTGGTTTTGCCCTCTACACCTTCGCTAATGCCGGAATAATTATTATATTGATCAGCGAGTTTCTCAAGTTGCTTGAGTTTACTGGAAGTCGTTTTCAACTTCCCGTTTACGACATTATTGAGTGTCTGGATTCCCTCCTGGTCAAACTGCTTCATGCCTTTGCTCAGGTCACCTGCTCCCGCCACGAGCTTGTCGATTCCTCCGATCATCCCGTCCATCATGACCGTCAGCTTATCTCCCATGCCTTCCTGAATCGAGCTGGCGACTTGCGTGGCGACACTGCGCGCGGTAGTAGCGGCGGTTTGTGCTGCTAAGTTTTGCATTTGCGGGTAGATTTTGTTGAACATTGCATCGGTAATCGTACTAGTGCTGATCGCTGACATTTTACTATCGGTCGCGCCGCTCACTTGTCCTAATACTCCGCCCACCACTTGCGTCATTAAGGGCACACATTGTTCTGGAGACATCGCTCCGGTAGTCACTTGTTGTGCGCAAATTTGCTGCACCATTGCGGGAGCCGAGCCGGCAATCTCGTTTTTGATCGCCGTCGTGTCTAACAACGAGCTGGCCATTTGTCTAACCTGATTATCGATTTCGGCGTAGATCGTATTGCGCTGTGCTGCGACTTGTTTCTGTGCTGTAGCTGCTGCGACACTGGAAATCTTATTTAAGGTGACTTCATCAATCAAGCTCCCCGTAGCTGCAAGTTGATCTTTTGCCTTGACGACGGCTGCCCGCAGATCGCTAATACCGCCCTGCAGTTTATTAGTGCCTGAGACTAGTTCTTTACTGCTGTTTGATAGTTTATCGATATTTCCGTACAGACCATCTAGCTCGTCAAAAATCTTCAGGTCTTCTTCGTCAAGAAATTTCGGCGTGATTAAGCTGTAAATATCGTTCAGTTCAAAGCAATCCGTTTCGTAGTCCAAAGTCACTTCGTCAAGACTTTTTAGCTCGTCCAGCTGCAGACTATCATACAGTCCTGGCGCAGCGATCGCTGCCACCATGAGCATGTTGCCGTTGCTGATGGCTTTTCCGTTCGTCACTGTGAGATTGCGCGTGGTCGCTTCCGGCAAAATTGTCGACATGGCTGCCACGAACGGCGTATACATATTGCCGACTTTGGACAAGTTCTTGTATTCTAAGTGTATCTCAACGTGCCCAGATCTGCCCAGCATCTCATCGACAGACTTAGTTTCGCCATCAAGTTTATATTCTACAGCTAACTGTATCGGCAAATTCTTATCCGTTTTACCGCTGTAGTAAATATCATGCCCGTCTGCATTCCAAACAATTTGATCGCCGTCTCGCGTAAAGCTCTCAGACCCATTTAGATTCTCTACGCCATTCAGGATCGTCATGTCGTGAAGTTTAGTGTCGCGTAAATCATTCAGTAAATGTTTATTGACCGTCGTATAATTTAACGAGCCAGTCTCGTATAACTTTACATAGACAGTCTCGTCTTGCGTCATAGCGTAGGCATTGTATGGCGCTAACGTCAACGTCGCTACGACTGCTCCACAAGCCAAACTTTTCCATAGTTTTCTCATATTACTCCTTTGTTATTCTTCTTAAACTTAACGTTGTCTTACAAATGATTTTGTCGAATGCAATTAGCAAGGCGGGGACGACCATCACCACTACGATCATACTGATGATTGCTCCGCGTGCGATTAGCGTACATAGCGAGCCAATCATGTCAATCTGCGAGAAGCATCCCACTCCGATTGTCGCCGCAAAGAAACACATTGCGCTGACAAAGATTGATTGGATTGAGCTATCTAGAGCCCGTTTAACCGCAAGCTTTTTGTCGGCACCCGCGCTGCGCTCTTCGATATATTTCGTGGTTAGCAGGATGGCATAGTCAATCGTCGCGCCGAGTTGGATCGTGCCGATGACGATCGACGCCACGAACGGTATTTGCGTCCCAGTCACGAAGGCGATGCCCATGTTGAGGAAGATCGCAAATTCGATCGCCACCATCAGCAATACTGGTAACGAAATAGACTTCAATACTAGAGCCATGATGACGAAAATTACTGCAATCGACGTAATATTTACACTTGCGAAATCCCGATCGGCGATTTCGACGAGATCTTTCATCAAGGGACCTTCGCCCGCTACAATGGCGTTTTCATCATACTTAGCAACAATTTGGTTGATTTGATCAATTTGTGCGTTGAGCTCGTCCGTAGCAATTCCATAATCCGATAATACTAGCGTAGCAGAATAATTTTCTGTCTCGAACGTTTCGCGCAGATTCTTGCTTAATAACTCTTGTGATAAACCGTATTTTTCTAGTAGTGTCGGGCTAAGCACAGCATCTACGCCGTCTAGTGCACTAATTTCGCTAGTCATCATTTGCGCTGCGGCGGTCGGTGTGGCCTTACTAGTCAGAATAATCATCTGCGATTCCATACCGTAATCTTCGCGTAGCGCCGTCGTTGCCCGAGTATATTCGTAGTCCGCCGGAATTGATGAGTCGAGCTTATAATACACCTCGACTTTGCTATATATAATGTAGGCTGGGATTAGTAATATTGCAAAAGCCGTCAAAATTGCTACGTGATGTTTTGTGATGAAACGTTTGGCATGGGTGAACTTCGGCAGTAATTCCTGATGACGAGTCTTTTCCACAAGTTTATCGCATACGAGTAGCAAACTCGGGAATAATGTCACTGCACAGATCAATCCAATTACCACCCCCTTCGCCATCACTATGCCAATGTCGGCGCCCAGAGTCAAGCTCATGGTGCAGAGCGCCAGGAATCCGGCAAAGGTAGTTAATGAGCTGCCCAGCACCGACGAGGCAGTTTCACGAATTGCCGCGGCCATCGCCTTTTGCCGATCGGATTCGTGTTGTTTCGCGGCTTCATATTTATGATAGAGAAAGATTGAGAAATCCATTGTCACACCAAGCTGCAAAACCGCGCTAATCGCCTGGGTAATGTACGAAATTTCGCCCAGGAAAAGATTCGTACCCATGTTAAAGAGTAGCGCGACGCCGATGCTTCCGATGAGTAGAAACGGCACAGCGAAAGAATCTAGAAATAGCATCAGCACCAACAAGGATAGCCCGACCGCGATCGAGACATAGAGCAGGGTCTCGCTCTTAAACAGATTTTTCGTATCGAGTACCATTGAACTCATGCCACCAAGTAGACATTTCTGGTCCGCTATGCGACGGATCTCTTCGACAGCATTGAGCGTCTCGTCATCGCTCGTTCCCCCGCGAAAGGTTATCATCATGAGTTGCGTGTCGTCATGAGTGACTTTCTCGCGAATATCGGTTGGCAGGAAGTCAATCGGAATTGTCGTACCTGCTAGGTCGGTGATGCTTAGGACTTGATTAACCCCGGCCACTTCGCGGATTTCCTCCTCGAGGTCAAGCAGCTCTTTCTGTGGCATTTTTTCTACTACTGCGACCGAGAAAGCTCCCATTCCGAACTCTTCTGTTAAAATTTCTTGCCCTTGCAGTGTCTCAATATCTGACGGTAAATAGACTAACAGGTCGTAGTTCACCTTCGTCGAGACGTAGCCCCAAAGCGCTGGGATGAGTAACAATCCCGAGAGGATCACGATCGCCCAGCGGTGCTTACAGATAAATTCACTAATTCGTTTCATAGCCCTCCATACTCTTAATTTGATAAAAATGATGCACAGTTCAGTTAAAACTGACTAATGGTCATTATCTAGTAGCCATTCTACCGCAAAACTGACTTTTGGTCAATAGATGTCGTGTAATCTTACAAAAATGTAATAATAACAGATGTGATTATTTATGACCGTTGGTCATTTTATCTTAAAATTAGCTTAGATTTTCTAACATTGTTGCGGTAAATTCTCTGGTATTTTGCTCTATATTGACCAGGAGTCATTTCATTATTGTTTTTTAGCATAATGATAGTATAATTAAGATTATGATAACTTCGTCGATATCCAAGCACACGCTAAATCGCGCCAATAAATCCCAGCAGATTCTCGATGCGGCTTATGAATTGTTTTTGGAGCGCGGTGATGTCGATGTAACGATAAAAGATATCACAGATCGCGCGGATGTGGCGAAGGGTACTTTCTATCTTTATTTCCACGATAAAGATGACCTCAAGGAGTCTCTCATTACTCAAAAATCACACGAATTATTCCAAAAAGCGATCGATGCTTTGCGTGCGGCGGATATTGTTGACTTTTCTGACCAAATTGTTTTTGTTGTTAATTACCTAATTAATGAGCTGGTTCGTAATCAGATGGCGCTCAAATTAATCGCGAAGAATCTCTCTTTTGGCGTGTTTAATCAGAAAGTCCAGACTTACGTAGCGGATGACCAATCCGACATTGTCCAGAGTCTGCTCGAGGCTGCCAAAAAGAGCGGTATCCGCCTGCGTAATCCGCGTATTTTGCTATTTATGATTATTGAGCTGACGAGCTCTACCTGTTTTTCTTGTATCCTTGAGTCGAAACCGATGCCGATCGATGAATACAAGCCGTATCTCTTCGCTGCGATCAAGCAACTCATTGCCGGGGCTACGGTCTAGGCGCGTATGAAATTTCAACTAAAAATGTAGTATAATAAAGTTAGTTTTAAATTCAAACATCTGCTGAAAGGCTGCAAGAGTAGCTGCTTGCAGAATAAGAAGCAGACTTCTTTGTGGAGCACTTACTCCAGTAGGCTTATAGCCTTTCTGCAGAAAATTGAATTTAGAACACTCAATAGCGAGTGTTCCACTTTTTCCTGACGCTCGCGCTAAGAAAGAAAGGAGCAGCATGCACGGACTAAAAGATACCTGGCAAGGGTTGTTGGCGGAGGTAGAGTAAAAATGTCTGTTAATACCATAGCTGAACAGCGCGAAGGTACCGAGCAATATGTCATTAAAGAATTTGCTAATCTTATTCGCCCACAAATTGAGGCACTTGGGTATCAAATTTGTACCCAGATTAATTTGCCATATGCCAACTTTTGCGACCGGATTGACAGTAATGGCAGGGCAGTCGACCATGGTAAAGGTAAGAAAGCCTATGCGGTTGACATGCTAATTTATCGTGAAGTAGAGAATGACGAGAAAATTCCACTGGTTGTAATTGAAGGTAAAATCAAAAGCCATTCTTCACATGACGCTATTACTTATTCCGAGAAAGCCCGGCACCATAAGACAGTCTTCCCGCACTTACGATACGGGTTTATCGTACTAGAGGCTAGAGATACGGAGTTTAAGCTGCGGTACCACTTGCACTCTGGTTTTGATTTTGAGGAAATCTTCCCGGCCGGAGAAACGACAGAAGAACACGATAATCGCGTTGCTGAATTCGTGAGACGACTAGAAGAACAGATTGAAATCGCTGAAAGAAAATATCAGATTTTCTTCAAAGATAAGGGCGAAACAATTAAACAATAGCTAACGGAGAGATAATATCATGACCAAGGGCAAGAAGAAAAAAGAAACTGATGAAGAAGTTGCAGCACGACGGTTGCAGTGGCTTAAGGACCACGTAAAACTCGACGGCCCAATGTCGGATAGGTGGTGGGAAGATGGCAACTAAAATAGCGGATGTGCGGAAATGGAAAATATGAAGTTAAACGGGAGAAAAATATGAATCCAGCCAGTGAAAATAGCGTCACCATTATGAAATACAAGTCTCCAAATGGAGTATATGATTTCAAGTGCCTTGATAAGTGGAACGTGGCGGACGAAGTGGAACGGCTAGACGCAATGATTAAAGAGAAGCAGAAACTAGAGGCTGAGGGCTACGAGGTCCTATGGATTAAAACTTTGCCGATATTTGATTTATGATAAACATTTATCTTGATATCGACGGTGTAATTCTTGGTACCGCTTCGCCTCAAACAGATATTGAAGCTTGGTTGAACTATATGCTGGATAACTTCAAAAACATTTATTGGTTGACGACGCATTGTCGAGGCGGGGAGAATCAAACCGAGTTTTGGCTGAATGGCAAGTTGTCTACTGAACTTATTAGACGCATCTCTCAGCGTATTCAAGTGACTGATTGGGGAGTTTTAAAAACAGACGCTATCGACTTTACAAAACCTTTTATCTGGTTTGACGATAACCTTATGTTAAGTGAGAGACAGGTGTTAGAAGAACATTCTTGTTTATCTTCGCACTTTGCTATGGATCCCAAAGACCCAGATATGGCAGATAAGGCACTAAAATTACTAGAAGAAATCCGCGCCCTTCCAGTTAGTTAGCCCAGGTCAATTTTCTCCTCCACTTCTCTAATTTTTGTGTTATAATATCCCCAAGCCCGGATGGCGGAATTGGTATACGCGTTCGACTTAAAATCGAATGGAGAAATCCATATGGGTTCAAGTCCCATTCCGGGCACCAGTCGATTTGATAGAATTTACTTTTGTGTTTAACTCAGGAACTAATACTATGGATTAAAGTCATTTCATTATACAAACAATATTAAGAAATGACATTTTTGTTGGAGGTTTTATGAATGATGCAGTATTTAATTGGATTAAAAAAGAAGAGCAGCGTCAGGCTGAGGGTCTAGAATTAATCCCGAGCGAGAATTACGTTTCTCAAAACGTACTCAAAGCGATGGGATCGGTCTTGACGAATAAATATAGCGAAGGCTACCCAGGTAAGCGCTACTACGGTGGCAATGAGAACGTTGACCAGATTGAGAATCTCGCGATCGAGCGCGCCAAACAGCTTTTCCATGCGGACCATGCCAACGTTCAGCCGCATTCGGGTGCGAATGCGAATGAGGCGGTTTATTTCTCTTGGTGTGAGCCTGGCGATACGATTCTCGCGATGTCCTTGCCGGCCGGCGGACACCTCACTCATGGTTCTCCAGTCACTCGCAGTGCGAAGATTTATAATTTTATCGGCTACGGTGTGACTGAGGATGGCGACATCGACTACGACGAACTCGAGCAGCTCGCACAGGAATACCAGCCGAAGATTATCCTCGTCGGTTATTCGGCCTTCATGAAGATTCCGGATTTTGACCGGGTAGCGAAAGTCGCGGTGCAGATTCCAGATTGCTTACTGATGGCGGATATGGCGCACGTTGCTGGCTTGATTGCTGGCGGTGTGCATCCGAACCCACTCGAGCATGGTTTTCATGTCATGACTACGACCACGCACAAGACCCTGCGTGGGCCACGCGGCGGCATGATCCTCTCGATGGGAAAAGTAGGCAATCCGCTGCGCAAGACCGAGCATAAGCTAGAAAATATTCCTACCTTGATCGACCGGGCAGTCTTCCCGGGTACACAAGGTGGTCCGTTGGAACATGTGATTGCGGCGAAAGCAGTAGCTTTTGAGGAAGATTTGCAACCAGAATTCCGGACTTATGCCGAGAATATCGTCAAGAACGCAAAGACTCTCGCCGATGCCCTCATTTCGAAAGGCTTCAAGCTACAAGGTAACGGTACCGAGAATCACCTGATCCTTGTCAACGTAAAAGATAGTTTCGGGTTTGACGGTAAACTTTATGAAAAAGCTCTAGACAAAATCGGTCTTACTTTGAATGCTAATGCGCTCCCGACGGACAAAGGCGGTGCGTTCCGCCCGTCTGGCGTGCGCTTAGGCACTCCAGCTATGACTACGCGCGGACTTGGCGAACCGGAAATGCTGCAGATCGCCGACTGGATGCTGCAGATCGCAGAGATTTGTCAGCAAGCTGGCGACGACCAAGGTTTGTCGAAGTATGATGATCAGCTTCACGCGCTGCGTCAAGCCGTTAAAACCCTCGCGCTTAAGTTTCCAGTGCCAGGTATTAATTAAAATCTGACGACAGACATCAACTAATTTTGCGATTGCAGAAGTTGTTGTGCATTTGCGTCATTTGCTGATCGCGAATGTGCTATAATGAAACTATGAATAAGAAACGCATATTATTACTTGGTTACGCAATTTTATCGGTGCTAGCGATCATTTTCTTGTTTCTGGCGATTTTTACGGATGATAACCAGATTTATCTCATGGTTGGTCTAGTGAGCATTATCCTCGCAAGTATTCTGAACTTGCTGCGTGATAGCGACAAAAAGCCAAAACATCCAACGTCTAAAGATTAATTTCTTTCTCAAACTCTAAGGCACTTGCAAAAGCTTCATCATGCGTAGCAACTAGCATAGCACCATGATAATTTTTGAGAGCGTTTTCGATATTCTCACGCGCGCGAATGTCGAGATGGTTGGTGATTTCGTCTAGAATTACCAGGTCTTGTGGCTGCAAAATAAGTTTCAAAATCGCCATCTTGGTCATTTGTCCACGCGATAGAGCTTTGATTGGTTTCTGCAAATCTGCTGCCGTGAAGTCCATAGTCGAGGCCGCTTGATAGATTTTAGTTTTATCAAGTTCCGAACTTTGTTCTAAGAAACTTGTGTCCGGGTCTAGACTGATCTTGTCTTGAGAAATATACTCCAGCTGAATTTCTGGTGTTTGCCAAATTTCTCCCGCATCTGCCGACACTTCATTCATAATGATCTTGAAGAGTGTACTTTTACCACTGCCGTTTCGCCCAGCAATCCGGATTCGCTCGCCGGTTCGCACGTCAAAATCTAGCCCCGAGAATAATTCTCTGCCATAAGTTTTTGACAAATTCGTCACCTGCAAGATTTTCTTATCGTGTGATAAATTATTCAAGACTTGCGCTTGGTAAGTTTTACGTTCCGACGGTTTTTGGATATCGCCAAGCTGGTCAAGCTTGCTCTTGAGCGCGCGTAAAGTTTTTCCGGCACTGTTTTGCGCGCCCATTCTTTTACCATTGTTAATTAGTTTTGATTCATCTTTAATTTTATTAAATGCGCGACGATTACTTTTGTGAGCATGATCATTCGCAACTTTTAATTGCTTAGCGAGTTTCTTCTTTTCGCGTTGTATGGTTTCGTAGCGTAGAGCCTGCTCATTGGCGAGTTGTGTCTGCCGTGCACGAAAATCCTGATAATTCCCATGGAAAATTTCTATCTCTCCATCGTGCAGATAGAGAACTTTCTCTGCCAGCTGATTGATAAAACCGCGATCGTGGCTCACGAACAGAATTAATCCGCGATACTTTTGCAAATTCTCCAGGAGCCAAGCCCTGCTCTCTCCATCCAGATTGTTTGTCGGCTCATCTAGGAGTAATATCTCAGGGTGCGCTCGGAATAGTTCGGCTAGTTTGATTCTGGTCCGCTCGCCGCCAGATTTATCAGCTAAATCGGCTTGCGTCTGATGTAGTAAACCGACGTCGCCGCGCGACTCGATTGCGCCTTCACTAGGCTGCAGCTCGCCAGCAATTAGTTGTAGTAAAGTAGTCTTCCCGGCACCATTGTCGCCAATCAAAGCAACTCTCTCGCTACCGAGAAAACTTAGATTAATATTTTGTAAAATTGTCCGACCATGATAATCGAAACTTAAATTAGAAATTCGCAGCATAAAAACATCTCGTTTAATTTAGTATTGTGAGTATGTTCTTAGCTTCGCATAGGATATATTATATAGGAAAACTTGCGAAATGACAATAGGTGCTATTTTTGACCTTTCCTCTCTACATGGGCTAAACAAAGCCGTTGACCGACAGTACGATATGTGAGAAGACTGCAACAAATGTAGTATAATGTAAAGTATGATTATTAAGGAGAATGTACCAATTTCTAGTCTGACGACGATGCGGTTGGGGGGTAATGCGCGCTATGTGGTCTATGTTTCGTCGGCGGAAGAAATACTTGAAGCCTGTGAGTTTGCGGCGAAAAAGAATCTACCTTACTGGATGATGGGGGGCGGAGCGAATACGATCGGGTATGATGAAGGGTTTGATGGGGTAATTATATTGAACCAGATTAAAGGCATTGAGATTTTAGGGGAGAATGGGCAAGAACTTTTACTAAAAAGTGCGTCGGGAGAAATCTGGGATGATCTGGTGGAACTGGCTTGTGAAAAAGGCTATTCGGGCATAGAGGCGATGAGTGCGATACCTGGCACGGTAGGGGCGGCGCCGGTGCAAAACATTGGCGCGTATGGGCAAGATTTGGCGCAGACGGTCGAATATGTAGAAGCTTACGACACGCAGAAACATGAGTTTTGTAAAATCGAAAAGCCTGAGATGCAGATGCGCTACCGCAAAACGAGGTTTAATGATGGTGAAGACGCAGGGAGATTCTTAATCACCGCAGTAGCACTCAGGTTACATAAAGATGAGCTGCAACCGCCGTTCTATAATAGTCTGCAAAGATATATTGACGAGCATCAAATTACGGATTTCTCGCCGATGAGTATTCGGAAAATCGTTACTAAAATCCGCGCGGAGAAGTTACCTGACCCGAAGGAAGTGGCAAGCAGCGGGAGTTTCTTCCAGAATGTATATTTGGATAAAGATAAGGCGGACGTTGCTGAACAAAACGGAATTCCGGTCTGGAGAAGCGAGGATGGTAAAGGCAAGATCAATGGTGGCTGGCTGATTGAACAATGCGGGTTAAAAGGTAAAATCTTGCACGGTATGCGCGTGAGCGATAAGGCGGCTCTGGTATTGATTAATGAAAGTGCGAAAAGTTATGCGGACTTAGCGGCGGCGCGAGCAGAAATCGTCGAGCGAGTGGCAGAAAAATATGGATTTGTACTGCGGCAAGAGCCAGTCGAGATCCCAGCGGCGAAAGAAAGGGAGACAAAATAATGGTGAAAGAGTTAAACGGCCGCGAGCTGGCGGGATATATTAAGGCGAACCAGGCACACACAGTGCAGGCATTGCGTTCGCGTAAGATTCATCCGAAGTTAATCATTATTCGCAATAGTGAGAATCCAGTAATCACGAAATATGTACAATTAAAATGTCGCTATGGTGAGGATATCGGCGTAGAAGTGGAAGATTGGCTGCGGCAAGATGTAGCTGAGGCAATCATTGAAGCTAATAACGATACGAGCGTGAGCGGGATCATCGTACAGCTGCCATTAGACGGCGAACAAGATGTCGACGCTTTGGTGGATATGATTGCGCCGGCGAAAGATGTGGATGGTTTGGGCAAAAAGGCGGATTTTGATTCGGCGACGGCGACAGCGATTAATTGGTTACTGGCGGGGTATAATATAGATTTAGAAAAGTATAAAATTGCACTGGTAGGACGTGGTCGGTTAGTGGGCGGGCCGCTGGAGAGAATGTGGAGAAATTCTAGGTACGATGTGACGACTTTTGGACACAACAGTGATTTGTCGCAACTAAAAAATTATGACTTGATCGTGAGTGCGACGGGTGCAGCGCATTTGATAAAAGATGCGATGGTAAAGCCGGGAGCGATCATCGTAGATGCCGGTACGGCCAGCGAAGATGGAGTGTTAGTCGGGGACGTGAGTGATGAAGTACATGCACGCAATGATTTGACAGCGATTACTCCAAAAGTTGGCGGGGTAGGACCATTGACGGTGACGGCATTGTTTGAACATGTGATAACGGCGGCACAGCAGACTATGTAGAGCAAAGTATTTAATCACGTTTCAGCATGACCGTGAAAGCTTCGGACGGAATGTCGATTTTGCCAAAACGTTTCATACGGGCTTTGCCTTTTTTCTGCTTGTCGAGGAGCTTGGCTTTGCGGTCGCGATCGCCAGTGTGAATCTTCACAGTCACATCTTTGCGATAGGCACCGATGGTTTCGCGAGCAATAATCTTAGCGCCAATCGCAGCCTGCAAGGCGACTTCGAAATTCTGACGAGGAATCACTGCTTTAAGTTTCTTGGTGATCTCGCGACCGAGGGCATCCGCTTCACTGCGGTGACACATAAGGCTCAAAGCATCAATACGATTCCCTGCTACTAGGAAGTCGAGGCGGACTAAATCCTCAGGACGATAGTCGGCCAACTCGTAATTAAAGCTAGCGTAACCGGAAGTGATCGACTTGAGCTGGTCGTAAAAATCGGTCAGCAAATTCGCCATCGGCGCTTCAAAATCAATCACGGCACGATCTTCAATGTAGCTTAAATTGGTTTGATGACCACGCTTCTCATTAATGAGATTCAGGACACCGCCAATCATGTTCTGCGGCAAGATGATTTCACCCTTCACCCATGGCTCGCGGATCTCGAGGATAGTAGATTGATCCGGCAAATCAGCAGCAGAGCGGATGTTGAGATTCTCGCCGTCGGTAGTGGTGACTTCGTAATTAGTGGAAGGGTTCGTGATGACAAGGTCGAGATTGAACTCGCGTTCGAGGCGCTCGCGGATAATGTCCATGTGCAAGAGGCCGAGGAAGCCAATGCGCAAGCCGAAACCTAGCACGGGGGAGTTTTCCGGTTCAAAATGTAGAGCTGAGTCCGACATAGCGAGCTTCTCGACGGCGTCTTTGAGATCTTGATACTGATCATTAGAGACGGGGAAAAAGCCGGCATAGACAAAAGGTAAAACATTTTTATAGCCAGGCAAAGGCTGCTCGGCGGGAGCTTTGGCGAGAGTAACTGTGTCACCGACTTTAGCTTCGCGAGTAGTCTTGAGGTTGGTGACGATGTAGCCGATGTTACCTTCGTCGAGACTAGGCTGAGGAGTCATCTTGGGCGTCAAAGCACCAACTTCTAGGGCGAGGCCGTTGGTACCGGCCGCCATCATGCGAATCTCGGAATTTTTCGGGATCTGGCCGTTAACAACGCGCACATAAAGAATCACGCCGCGATAATCGTCAAAATAAGAATCGAAAATTAGAGCACGAGTAGGTATTGAGGCAGAAATGGAGCCAGCCAGCCCACTTTTCGAAACACGGCGTTCTTTCAGCCCGTCGTTACGGGTGAAAGCCGCCTCTCCCTCGCTCGTGGCGCTGCGGATGGTTTCTGCAAAGTGGAGCTGACTGTCTCTTTCGTCTTCAATCGGCTCACTAGGAGCGGGAGCTCGCTCGACAATACGGTCCAGAATTTTATCAACATTATAGCCAGTCTTAGCAGAGACTGGAATTATATCCTCGGGACGGCAACCTAATAAATTAACAATTTGAGCACTAACTTTCTCAACATCGGCAGCAGGCAGGTCAACTTTGTTGATAACCGGTATGATATATAGGTCTTGTTCGAGTGCGAGATAGACATTAGCTAAAGTTTGCGCCTGGATGCCTTGAGTGGCATCAACAACCAAGACGGCAGTTTCGACGGCTTGGAGCGAGCGCGAGACTTCGTAAGAAAAGTCGACGTGGCCGGGAGTGTCGATCAGGTTTAAAGTATAGTCATGCCATTTCATCTGGACGGGCGCAAGCTTAATCGTAATGCCTTTTTCACGTTCGAGTTCCATAGAATCAAGTAGCTGGGACTTCATCTCGCGATGCGAAACTGTGCCGGTGAGCTCCATCATGCGGTCAGCAATAGTAGATTTACCATGATCAATATGCGCGATAATGCAGAAGTTACGAATATTCCCTAGATTCATATGTTATAATCATATCATATGAAGGCTGTTTTGGCAATTTCTGGCGGGGTGGACTCGATGGTGATGTTGGATATTTTCCGGCATGATGACATCGTGGTGGCGCATTTTAATCATGGGACGAGACCGTCGTCTAAAGATGATGCGAATTTCGTAAAGAAGTGCGCGGAAGAGCGAAATTTAACTTTTGCACTCGGTACGGCGAAGCTAGGCGAAGGTGTGTCTGAAGAGGTAGCAAGACGGGCGCGATATAATTTTCTGCATAAAGCTTGTGAGACGAGTGGTCACACGAAAATTTGTACCGCACATCATCTGGATGATTTAGTGGAAACGGTAGCGATCAACTTATTGCGCGGAACAGGCTGGCGGGGGCTAGCGGCGCTGGATGCGCCAATGGTACGAAGGCCGTTTTTGGAGCCGGAAGATATGCCGAAAAGCTTGCGGAAGTTGGTTCCGTTTGATAAGAAAACAATTCTGCGCTATGCAGCTGATTTTGAGATTACTTATCGCCAAGACCCGACCAATAATGAAGATAGTTATTTGCGAAACCGCGTACGTAAAAAACTAAGTAATTTTGATAAAAAACACGAAATTTATGCTTTATGGCAGAAACAAAAGAAACTAAAGCGAGAAATCGATGAGCTGGTGGGAGAATTAATGCCAGAAGGTGACGAGCCATGGCAGCGCAGCTGGTTTGAGGGTCTGGATGAGAAAGTGGCGCTGGAGCTGTTGCGAGCGGGGACGCTGCGCGCAGGAATATCAGCAACACGGCCACAACTAGAGAGGTTCTACCAAGCGATTTTGACTTATGCGCCGGGGAAAGCTTTTAATCTGCCAAAAGATGAATTGGTAACTTTCACAAAAACGGATTTCTTTATTCACTAATAATAAATTGGAAAAGAGAAGTTGTGTTATAATGATGACAGTTTAAGTGGAGTTAGTATGATCACAAAAGCAATTATTCCGGTAGCTGGTTGGGGTACACGTCGCTTACCAATTACGAAAGTGATAGAAAAGTCAATGCTGCCGGTAGGAAATCGACCTTTGGTGGATTATTCGGTGCAAGAATTGATTGCGGCGGGAGTGACCGATATCTACATGGTAATTTCCAACGTAGAACCTTGCCAAGTGCGCGAATTTTACCAGGATAACGTTGCACTAAATGAATATCTGATCGAACGCGGGAAGACCGACCGGTTGGAATTAGCCAAAACTCTACCCGATAATGTGCAGATTCATTATCTGGCGCAGGACCCGTCTGCTAAATATGGCACGGCGGTGCCGGTGGCGATGGTGGCGAAAGAGTTTGAGATTGATGAGCCGGTTCTAGTATTTATGGGTGATGACTTTATTTGGAACCCGGGAGGCGAATCTTCGGCGCAGTCGTTACTAAAAACTCTGCAAAGCGAGACTGATTCGGCAATTTTGGGCGTAGAAGTAGCGCGCGAAGAAGTTGACAAATACGGGGTGTTTTCAGTCAAAGATGGTTTGCTAACAGAAGTAGTAGAGAAACCAAGCGTAGAAGAAGCGCCGTCGAATTTGATTAATGTGAGTAAATATATCATTTCGCCGGAGCTATTACGCGAGATTGTAGAATATGTCGAGACGCATGATTTTGGGCCGAAAGATCAGGAATATGTAATTACCGACCCGATCGATAATTATATTAAGCGGGGTGGCGTGATGCGCGTAGCGACGACAGACGGTGAATATCTAGACGGGGGAAGCTTGGAGGGCTGGGTGCACGCGAACCAAGTGGTCTGTGGGAAGTAACCACACTAGTTAAACTCATATCATCAGACGAATCTTGCATGATAGTTTTAATGGTATAATGATGGTTTATTACTGAGTTTATAGTATTTTTATTCATTCTGTGATATAATACTAGCATGAGAAAGACAACATCTGAGCCTAGTTATCAAGAAGCGATCGGTCGAATCGTGGAGCGTTTGCGTACTGAGAAAGGCTGGACGCAAAGTCAGCTAGCTGAAGCGATTGGTAGTAGCCAGTCGGCAATTCATCGGATTGAGAAAGGTCGGCAAAATGTGTCCTTAGAGCTGACGAAGAAACTTTCCCAGGCACTGGGTGGGCAGATTCTGTCAGTAAATGACGCAGTCTCGCAGAGCTATAAAATTCACGGCGGGCAAGAACTACATGGCGAGGCGGTGATCAATACGAGTAAAAATGCAGCGGTGGCGTTACTATGCGCAGCGCTACTAAATTCGGGGACGACGACTTTGCGACACGTAGCAAGGATCGAAGAAGTGTTTCGGATTATCGAAGTGTTAGAATCGATCGGCGTAAAATGTCGCTGGGTCAATGACAATCGTGATCTCGAAATTACACCGCCAGAAAAATTAGAGGTTGACAAAATTGACGTCGAAGCGGCGAGGAAGACGCGTTCGATCTTAATGTTTATGGGGCCACTATTGCATAAATTCCGGAAGTTTCGTTTGCCATATGCCGGTGGATGTACTCTGGGGACGCGGACGATTGAGCCACATCTGAGGGCTTTGTCAGATTTCGGTCTGAAAGTCGACGCAGCAAGTTGTAGTGGATTCTACGAAGCGGTAGTAGATAAACAAGAACCGCTCAAGCAGCAACTGCGCGAAAGTCGCTCGATCGAATCCGTGAGGTCGCATTACCCACCGAAACGAATTGTATTGATCGAACGTGGTGATACGGTGACGGAAAACGTTTTAATGGCGGCGGCGCTGTACCCGGGAGAGACAACAATCGTGGGCGCATCGTCAAATTACATGGTACAGGATCTATGTTTCTTCTTGGAGAAATTAGGAGTGAAAATCCGCGGAATCGGCTCGACGACTCTAGTAGTGCGCGGAAAATCAGAAATTGATATGGATGTAGAATATGCGCCGGCTGAAGATCCAATCGAAGCAATGTCGTTTATCGCAGTGGCATTAGTGACGAAATCCTGCCTAACCATTCGGAGAGCACCAATCGAGTTCCTGGAGATCGAATTAGAAATCCTGAAAAGTATGGGGGCCAGGATCGATCGCTCGCCAGAATATTACAGCGCGAACGGACGGACGCGTTTGGTGGATTTAAAAATTCATAAGTCGGAATTGGTGGCACCGACTGATAAAATCGCGCCAATGCCATTCCCTGGTCTAAACATTGACAACTTGCCGTTCTTTGCGGTGATTGCAGCTACGGCGAAAGGACGAACTCTGATTCATGACTGGGTGTTCGAAAATCGAGCGGTGTATATAACTTATCTAGAGAACTTAAATGCACGCGTAGAACTATTGGATGCGCACCGAGTCTACATCGAGGGACCGACGAATTGGCGAGCGGCGGAATTAGTAGCGCCACCAGCCTTACGGCCGGCAGTGGTGGTGATGATTGCGATGCTGGCAGCACCGGGGACGTCGATCTTGCGAAATATATATTCGATTAACCGCGGCTATCAAGATTTCGCAGCGCGATTAAATAAACTTGGGGCAGACATTAAACCGTTGTTAGAAATATAAGAGAGCTTTGTGCTTAATGGTGGTATTAGTTAGTTTTTGATGGCTTTTGTGTGAATACGCTTATGCTGTAGCAGATCTGGCAGCATTTTAACAAGCACTAGCGTAATAAAAAATAACACACGTAGTGAAAAAGTTTAACGTTAATGCTTGTTGTTTGGGGAAAATTTGCTATATAATCGCGAACATGGGCGGGGATGTTGATAGCAGAGTCAATATTTCTGCCCGACAAGAAATAACTTTTGGACAAGTTGTTTCTGACTCGAGAGAGCTATGCTATAATTAAAGTAATAAAGGAAGGTAATATGACGAAAAAATCTACAAACTCAGAAACAGTGGGCGAGGACTCGGGAAAAAAGCAAGCGCTTGATTTGGCGATTCAGCAGATTACAAAACAGTTCGGTACTGGTGCGATTATGAAACTTGGCGATACGCGGAAAATCGATGTGGAACTTTTGCCGTCAGGATCAATTTCGCTAGATTTAGCATTGGGCGGAGGCTATCCGAAGGGGCGCATTATCGAGATCTACGGTCCAGAATCATCGGGCAAGACAACTTTGGCTCTACACGCGATTGCGGAAATGCAAAAGCAGGGCGGACAGGCGGCGTTTATTGATGCAGAACATGCCTTGGATCCAGCCTATGCAAAGAAGATCGGCGTCGATACAGATAACTTGTTTATTTCTCAACCAGATAACGGTGAGCAGGCTTTGGAGATTTGTGAGACTCTGGTACGATCGGGTGCGGTAGATTTGATTGTGGTAGACTCGGTGGCAGCATTGGTGCCGCAAGCAGAGATTGACGGCGATATGGGCGATGCGCAGATGGGGCTACAGGCGCGCTTGATGTCACAGGCAATGCGTAAGCTGACCGGTATTATTTCTAAGTCAAAAGCAACCGTCATCTTCATTAACCAGATCCGGATGAAGATTGGCGTGATGTTTGGCAATCCAGAGACTACGACGGGCGGTAATGCTTTGAAGTTCTATGCGTCAGTACGGATGGATATTCGCCGGATTGGCCAGATTAAAAATGGTGAAGATATCGCAGGTAACCGGACAAAGGTGAAGATCGTGAAGAACAAGATCGCGGCACCTTTCCGCACGGCAGAGTTTGACATTATGTACAACGAAGGTATTAGTAAGACTGGCGATATTCTGGACGTGGCAATCCAGAAGAACATTATCGATAAGGCGGGGGCGTTCCTGAAATATAAAGGCGAAACGATTGCACAAGGTCGTGAGAACGCGAAGGAATTATTAAAGAAGAATCCTGAGCTAATGAATGAAATCGAGCATCAAGTGCGCTTGGCGGCCGGAATAGACAAGGAAGACGCCGGTGAAGCTGAGGAAGCTCCGGAAGAGGAAGCAACTGAAGCATAATGCTAAAAATTGAAGGGCTGCATGATTCCCCGCCTCCAGAGCGGAAGACTCGGGAAGGTCGGGTTGATAAGAGTGCGGCCGCAGCGGTTTGTGAAGAAGGTTCGGTAATTACGCAACTAACTTCTGGCGTGCGTGATAAAAATCGTGTGAACGTATTCATTAATAATAAGTTTGCGTTATCACTAGACGTTAAGCAAGTGGTCGACCTACGAGTGAAAGTAGGACGAAAATTAAATAATAAAGAGCTACAAGAGTTACACCAGGCTTCGGAATTCGGTAAACTCTATCAGCGCGCTTTAGAATGGGCTTTGACACGACCACGTTCGGTGTGGGAAACGCGAGATTATTTGAAACGACGACAGCTGAAACGCGTACAGCTAAATCGCAAACGTGTTAAAGAAGAATTAAAACCGCTGCCAGAATTGCAAGATGCTGTCATGGAGCTAGTCGTAGAACGCCTGATCTCGAAAGGCTATGTAGACGACCGTAAATTCACAGAATATTATATAGAGAATCGTTTTACGAAAAAGGGGATTAGCCAGAAACGTTTACGGATGGAGCTGCGCAAAAAAGGTATTGACAATACAATAATAGAAAGTATGATGTCGGAGACTGGACGTAGCGAAGCAGATGAGCTGAAAAAAATGATCGCTAAGAAGCGTAACAAATATGACCATGATAAGTTGATCAGATACTTGGTGCAACAAGGTTTTAATTATGAATTAGTGCGCGAAGCAGTAGAAAGCTTGGCGGATGAAGCGCAAGATTAACTAGTTATGCTATAATAAGAGTATGTTAATCAATGGCTCTCAACTAATCAACTGTCCGATTCTAAGCTTACATGTAAGCGGAGAGATCGCGCGCGTGACGGAGCCGATTGTCGATCCAGATAATTTGCGGATCATTGCGTTTAGAGTTGAGGGGAAGATGATAAGTGAGGATGAGGATATCTTGCCGGTTGCAAGTGTGCGAGAGTTCTCGCGGCTAGGAATGGTGATAGATTCGGTCGATGAGCTAGTGGGTGCTGACGATATTATCAGGATTAAAGAAATCTTGGACTTGAACTTTTCCCTGCCAGGACTAAAAGTCATTACTCGCAAGAATGCTAAACTTGGGAAAGTGAGTGATTATACGGTAGAAATTGGCGGTTGGTATATTCAGCAGATTATTGTGCAACGGCCAGTGATGAAAGCACTGTTTGATCCGGAACTGCGAATTGCACGGACGAAGATAGTGGAAGTAGATGATTACAAAGTCGTCGTCAAAGACGAGCATGAGAAAGTAAAAAGCAAAGTAGAACAAGTGAAACCAGTAGATTTCGTGCCGAATTTCGTGAATCCCTTTCGCGAGCCAGATTTCGCAAACGAGAAGACAACAAAGCTCTCATAGCTAAGTCTTGTCTCGCAAATACGCTCTTTCTCCCTGCGGTCTACTGCCTGCGTCGTTCGATAAAGAAGTAGCAAGTTCCTTCTTTATGCTCACTATCCTCGGCAGGCCGGGTCGCGTCCCTCGAGCCCGCCGTCGCGGGTCTCGGGCGCTCATCCTCGCTCGTAAGCTCCGGGAGTCCCGAGAAAAAGGTATTTGCGAAACAAAAGTCCACACCATGCGAAGTGTTATAATGTAGCTACTTTACTTTGATGAGAGGCTTTTGCCAGATGGCTGGATAATCAGGTACGCCGAGGAGTGTAGCAATAGTGGAAGCAATGTTGGCGAGACCGGGATTCTTAAGATTGGCACTATGATAGAGTTTAGCGTTCTTGGTATTATCGTAGAAGATGCAGGGAACAGGATTCGTAGTGTGAGCAGTTTTGGGATTGCCGTCTTGGTCGAGGAGTTCTTCGGCATTACCGTGATCGGCAGTGACGATCATCATGCCACCAAGCTGGTCAACTTTCTCCGCAAGACGAGCGAGCTGAGCATCGACCGCTTCCATAGCAATAATAGTAGGCTGTAATTCGCCGAAGTGCCCGACCATGTCTCCGCCAGGATAGTTTAGACGAACAAACTGGAATTTATCCATTGCCATGAGCGCGGTGTCAGTAATTTCGGCAGACTTCATCCATGGGCGAGTGTTGAAGGGCTGAGTATCGGAAATAATCTCGATCTGACCTTCGCGCGGCATCTTCTTATAACTATTGCCATTGAAATAATAAGTGATATGACCAAACTTCACAGTCTCGGAAATGGCCATCTGAGAGATTTTGTGCTGGCCTAAATAAACATTGAGCGGATCCTGGATCTGGATCGGTGGGACGAGGATATTCTTCGGAATGTGCTTGTCGGAATTATATTCGGTAAGACCAGCGAAGTAGATCTCTGGAAGCCAATTGGTAGCTTTGGGGTTTTCGCCGGTCGATGGGGTATTTTTCACGCATTTGACCTTTGTCTGATTCTTGATCGAGAGCGCACCATCTTTAGACTTGACTTCGGCTGAGCGAACTGAAGATTTCGATGAAGAACTTTTGGCACGATCAAATTTGTCAAAATTGGTATCAGTGAAGGCTTGCGCAATCTCAACGGCACGATCAGCACGAAAATCGTAATAGATGAAGGCGTCACCATCCTGAACCTTACCAATAGGAACAGTTTTGCGAGTGGGTGCGTCGGAGGCCTGAGCCTTGATCGCGCGCGAGGCGAGAGCAGAACGAGAGGCGAGATCTTCGACAATGACGAAAGCGGGGAGATATTGATCTTGAACCTGCGGATTCTCGCGACGAAGAGTCTTGATGGCTTCGGCAGCGCTGATGAACTGACGAGGAGCCTTGCCGTGGACCATCATATCCCAACCGCGTTTCACCATGCCCCAATCACTCTCGTAGCGGTCGGCAGTGGCAACCATGCGGCCAGCTCCGGAAGCAATCCGAAAGTCGGCATCCTTGAACTGCTTGCAGAATTTCTCGATACGTTCAATATATTTCGGCTCGGACTGCGGAGCAACATCACGACCATCGAAAACGCAATGGATACGAATCTTTCTAATTCCCTCGTCGTAAGCTTGCTGGATCATTTTTTCGAGATGACGAATGTCGCTGTGCACGCCGCCGTCAGAAAAGATACCTGCAAAATGCAAAGTGGGATGAACCTTCTCGTGGTCCTTCAGGAATTTGATTGCGCCTTTCCAGGCCTTAGAAATCCAGATGTCGCCGGTAGCGAAGGATTCTTCTACCTGAGCAACACCTTGCTTGATGATCTGTCCAGAGCCTAGAGCATTATGACCAACTTCAGAGTTTCCCATCTGCCCGGGCATGATACCGACGGCTTCGCCAGAGGCGGCGAGCGGGATATTGAGATATTTGAGCATGGCGTTGTCGAGGAACTCGGTATGAGCTTGGCGAACGGCATTGCCACTGCGTTTCGGAGAGAGCCCTACGCCATCCATGATTACTAAAACTACTGGTCCATCATAATGTAATTTTTGCATATAATATATTATAGCATAAACAGAATAAAATGGGACAAAATGAAGCCTCAGTATGTGCTGAGGCTTCAAGCAATATATCATATATGATATATTACGGACGAGGAACTTGCTGAGTAATACAGTGAATATTGCCGCCACCGAGAAGAATCTCGCGAGCGTAAATTGGCTCAATAGTCTTGTCGGGGAATAGTTGCTGTAAAGTATCAATGGCGGCTTGGTCATGCGGGTCATCGAAAACTGGCAAGATGACAGCGCCATTACAGTTGTAATAATTAATATAGCTAGCTGGTAGACGATCACCTTCGCGCCGTGGGAAAGTTCCTTCAACAATGTCGACGCCATCGGCTTCTTCCTTGGTGATGGTGATAGGATTCGGAACATGAATCTTCACGACTTCGATCTTGCGACCCTTGGCATCGGTCTGACTCTCGAGATAATCGAGCGCAGCCTTAGAACGCTCATACTGAGGATCGTCTTGATTGTCTTCCCAAGCGAGGACGACTTTGCCCGGCGCGACGAATTGGCAGATATTGTCGACGTGGCCGTTAGTATCTTCATCCATGTAGATACCCTTCGGGATCCAGAGAACTTTCTCGGCGCCAAGATATTCTTTGAGTTTTTCCTCGATTTGCTCTTTGGTGAGGTTTGGGTTACGACCTGGGTCGAGTAAGCATTCTTCTGTAGTGAGTACAGTCCCCTCGCCATCGCTATGGACTGAGCCTCCTTCAAGGACAAAGTCGCTGAGACGATAGCGATTAACCGCTTCGATAGCGCACATTTTGGCTGCTACGAGATCATCTTGGTCCCATGGGAAGTAGAGACCATTAACTAAGCCACCCCAAGCGTTAAAGACCCAGTCGACTGCGCGCATGTTCCCCTGCCCGTTGACGACGAAAGTTGCGCCACAATCACGAATCCAGGAATCATTATTGCTGATTTCTACAACCTGCACGCCAGGCATGTTTAGATTAAGAACGTGAGCGTACTGGCCAGGGTTCACACCAACGATAACTGGTTCGTGTTTGGCGATAGTCTGAATAACTTGTTTAAAAACTTCTTGAGCGTTTTCGGCATTATTGCGCCAGTTGTCACCGCGCTCGGGCCAGAGCACATAGGTACAGCGATGCTCGGCAAGCTCGGAGGGCATATAAAAGCCGTCTTGTTTAGGGGTACGATCAATGATTCGCATAAAACTTCTTTCCTTATTTAATCTTTAATGAGAACTTCTTGCAGTGACGCGTTTGGTCTTACGGGCCTTCTTAGAGACGGCGAGCTTTTGCTTGCGGCTCATATTGAAAACTAGGATTTCACCAATGATAATTGCGAGCGATGCACCCACGATCAGTGGCCACTGATATTCAAACATAGCGACGTCAAATTCTGGGAAGAGGGTGAAGAATAGTGCGACTAGGATCAGGAGGAATGGTATGAGACCGAAGAGGGTAATTTTGATCTTGCCACCACTAATCCAGTAGCCCTTCTTGACGGCGGGACCTTGGTTATGAAGCTTGATAAAGGCGAGGAACATTGGGAGATAAGACAGAAGCAGAGTGACAAGACTGAGTGAGAAGAAGGTCCAGAATAAGTTAGTGAGATCTGGTACAAATTGAGCAACAATGATGCCGGCGATTGCAATAATAGCGCCGACAATACCAGTCCAGATCGAGACGACATATGGTACGCCGTTTTTATTGCGCTTGGCCCAAGATTTCGGGAAAGTGCCATCCTCGGCAGCATAGGCAATAACCGAGTTCACACCGAAGTTCCAAGAGGAGATATTAGCAATAAGCGTATAGATGAACATACCGCCAATGACGACCGTGATCGCCTTAATAGCAGCAGCTGAGAAGCCGACCGTATTGAGCAAGATATTATAGCTATCAAGAAGTCCAGAGTCAGTGCTAATTTCATCGAGAGGAATCGCTACACCGATGCCAAACGAAGCCAGCAGATAGAAGACGGCGATAAGAATACCACCAACGATGACGGCTTTCGGAATTTCTTTCTTCGGATTGTCCATGTCGTCACTAAAAGTAGAGACCACCTCAAAGCCGAGCATGTTGAAGATAATGAGCGCAACGAAGCCAAGACCGGTAAAATCAAACTTACCATCAGCTCCAACCATAGGCAAAAAGTCAGTCCAAGAATTTACCGGGTTAGCACTACCTTGAGTGATTAAAACGTAGACACCGAGCGCACCGAGTCCCGCCATGAAGATGAACTTACAAATAGCGCCGAGGTTGGAAAGCCAGGCGCTTTGTGAAATACGCAAGACACCAAGAACGCTCACGAGCACGATGTAGGCAATCTGAATTGCAAGGATGAGTGACCAAGTCATTTCGACGCCAAGCATTTGTAATAGATAGGTTGTCACGAGATCGGCGAGCGAAGCTACCCAGAGCGGATAATTAACCCAGTAAAACCAAGCGACGCGACCAGCCCATTTTGGCCCGAAAGCTTTCTTGACCCAAGTATACATGCCACCTTCGGACGGATACTGAGTGCCAAGCTCAGCAGAAATGAGGCCGTATGGCACAAAGAAGCCGATCAGCATGATAAGCCACCAGATATACTGCGAGTTACCGATGGATGCGGTCGGCGCGACGGCGTCACCAACTAGGATGATACAGACCGTAGCAAGTACGGCGCTGAATAACCGAAACTTATATTTGTGTTTCTTGTTTTTGGGCATTATTTGTCCTCCTTATGCCACTTAATTCCTCACTTGGCGAACAGGAATAGCTTGGTCGGTTCGAGGAAAGTATATTGATCATGCTTTCTTATTGACTTTCTTTGCTATCTCATCGAGCGCGTCTTGCGCTACGCCACCAAAATACAAAACTAATCCGCGCTGAGCAGTCAGACGATTCTCGGCCTGATCCCAACAAATTGAATTTGGACCGTCCATGACACCGTCAGTAACTTCTTCGCCACGCATGGCTGGAAGACAATGCATGAATTTAACGTCGGGGTTACCAGTCGCCATGAGCATTTCTTCATTGACCTGATACTTAGGATAGAACTCGCGCATGTAGACTTCTTTGGGAGTCTCTTTGTCATAAAGCCCGTACCAGACGTCTGTATATAAGAAATCAGCATCTCGCAAGATCTCGGGATTATCAGAGACATGTACACTGCCGCCATACATCTGTGTATTAGCACGACCAATTTTCAGATAATCATCGTTGAGCCATTTCGCGGGAGGAGCATACTGAACGAAGTTCATACCCATTTTCGTAGTGATCATCATGAGCGAGGCACAAACCTGAGTACAGTCGCCGACAAAAATGATTTTAACCTGATTGAGAGGTTTATCCTTTGGCAAATGATCAAAAATCGTAATAATATCGCCAAGCTCTTGGGTAGGGTGATTATAGTCGGACATACCGTTAATAACTGGCACGGTGGACTTCTCGGCGAGTTCAATAATGCTCTCGTGACGATCGACGCGCGCCATGATCATGTCGACCATGCGTGATAGAACTTTTGCAGTGTCGCCGATACTCTCGTGCGCACCGAGTTGGATAGCGCCTGGCGCGAGATTGAGAGCATGACCGCCGAGTTGCTCCATGGCAACTTCGAAAGATACGCGAGTACGGGTAGACTTTTGCTCAAAAATCATAGCGAGATTCTTATGAAAAAGAGCCTCGAGAGTACCGCCAGACTTAATATAGCTGCGCACGGTGGTAGAGACCTTCACCATGTCGAGCATCTCAGACTGATCAAAAGAAATCGTATCAAGGAAATCTTTTCTAGTCGGAGTCTTATGGGCTAATTCATATGGGTTGTACATACTTACATTATACTGAATTATGGAAGTAAACACAAGTAGAATAATCTAGCTAGGTTTTGTCCCATAAATACGCTTTTTCTCGGGTCGCGTCCCTCGAGCCCGTCGCCCAAGGCTCTCGGGCGCTCATCCGCATGCTACGCTGTCTGCGTCGCTCAAGAAAGAAAACTAACATTTTCTTTCTACTCGCTATCCTCGACAGTTCGGTCGTAACCTCCGGGAGTCCCGAGGAAAAGATATTTATGGAACAGTTCCCTTGGCCGAGATTATATTGCTCTGGAGTTAGGCCCTATCCGTGGTATAATGTACTCATGGGAATAGAGAGGAGTATTGATGCAGAAAAGTCGCCGCGCGTGATTGATAACGCGGTGAACGAAAATGATCCGGCAGAACAGGCGGAAGAAATTACTCTGCGCCCAACAACTTTTGGCGATTATATTGGACAAGAACGACTGAAAAGTAATCTGAAACTGGCAATTGATGCGGTGAAGAAGCGCGATGACGGAACGGCGCTCGATCATGTACTACTCTATGGGCCGCCGGGGCTCGGCAAGACGACGATGGCGAATATCATCGCGCATGAGCTTGGCGCGAATCTGCGCGTGACGAGCGGGCCGGCGATCGAGCGGGCGGGGGATTTGGCGTCGATTTTGACAAATTTGCAGCCGGGAGATGTATTGTTTATCGACGAGATACATAGGTTGCGCCGGACGGTGGAAGAAGTCTTGTATTCTGCGATGGAAGATTATAAGCTCGACATCGTGATCGGTAAAGGGCCGGCGGCGAGATCTGTGCGGCTGGATTTACCGAAGTTTACAGTAGTAGGGGCGACGACGCGGACTGGTTCCCTGGCGGGCCCGCTAAGAGACCGGTTTGGGCTAATTCATCGACTAGAATATTACAAAATACCAGAAATCGCGCAGATTATTACACGGACAGCGAATATTCTAGGCACAAAAATCGACCAAGAAGCGACGGAATTACTATCGACAAGGTCGCGCTTGACGCCGAGGATTGCTAACCGCTTAACTAAGCGCGTGCGAGATTATGCGGAAGTACACGGAGATGGCACGATCAGCGCAGAGTTAGCACGAGGTGCGCTGGACTTGATGGAGATCGATGAGCTGGGGCTTGACCCGGCGGATCGGAATATGCTGGAATTGATGCTAGAGAATTATGGAGACCGGCCAGTAGGGTTGACAACGATTGCGGCGCTGACGGGAGACGAAGCTTCGACGATCGAAGATTATTATGAACCGTACATGCTGCAGCTAGGCCTGATTGAGCGGACGCCACGAGGGCGCTCAGTGACACCGAAAGCGAAAGAGCATTTGGCGAAGCTGAAGAATAAGCTCGTGACAGACGATTCTGTGATATAATGATGAGAGAAAATAAAAGAGAGGAGTTTTGATGAAACAACTAGAAAAAGGCAGCAAAACTTGGAAAAACCTAGAAACGGCTTTTGCAGGTGAGTCCCAGGCTTCGATGAAGTATCGCTACTTTGCGTCGAAAGCAAAGAAAGAAGGTTACGAACAGATTTGTGCAATTTTCACGGAGACCGCCGATAACGAGAAAGAGCACGCGAAGGTTTGGTTCAAATATTTACATGACGGCGAAATCCCGACTACGAGTGAGAATTTGCAGGCAGCGGCTGAAGGCGAAAACTACGAATGGACCGATATGTATAATAACTTCGCGAGCGAAGCACGCGAGGAAGGTTATGATGAAATCGCAGCGAAGTTCGATCTAGTAGCTGGTATCGAGAAAGAACACGAAGCACGCTACCTCAAGCTCAAAGCAAATGTAGATTCTGACATGGTGTTCAAGAGCGACAAGGTAACGGTCTGGAAATGCCGCAACTGTGGCTACGTCTATACTGGCGAAACTGCGCCAGAAGTCTGCCCAGCTTGTAGCCATCCACAAGCGTTCTTTGAGATTAGAGCGGAAAATTATTAGTATATAATATATATTATATATTGAATCCCTCCTCGGGTGACTGAGGAGGGGTTTTGGCAGTTGTTCTTTGTGAAAATAAGGATACAAAAACTGCACTATGAGTAATACCTCCATCGCATAATCAATGGAGGTATTAAGATTAGCTAATATCCAATTACTCTGATACTTTGCCGTTATTATCGCAAGTTGATGTCGAACCGCTGCTACTTCTCCAGCAGTTAGCCGTGATCCAGAAATTCTTATTAACGCCGTCATTATCGCCATTTCCTGTCAATTCGAGCTCGTATTGTGGATATGGGAAGTAGAGATCAGCGGGCTCAAGCCGAGTCTCGACACGGCGCACCAGCTGATTGGTGCGACCAGTTGAGTCGACACTAATTTGAGCGCCTTTGATAGGCACAATTTCTCTTCCTGCATACATAGAAGCAGAGAAATCAGTCACGGTATCACCGTAAGGCAAAGACGCAACTAGGAATAGACTATCATTTGGTTGCAGGGTCGGAAGGCCAGTGATGTCAACGTGGCAGGCGAACTCAGTATGACCTGGGTCACACTTAATCGGCACGGGTTCGTTATTTTCCGTTTTGTTCACATTGCCAGTATTAGACAGGCTGGCTTGGTTACTACCACTGTTGCTTGGTAATAAGACAATAGTGTCATAAGCGAGGCCACCAGCATCATTAGCGACCCGAAAATCGTCACTGGAAATACCACTACTCATTTTAATAAGCGTAAGAGTGATAGTGGGAGGCAATGTTGCAGAGTTTTTTAGCTCTTTGTTATTTGCGACATTGTCAAAGTTTTTGGTGTCGCCTTGGTTGAGCAGGGAGTACCAGTCGAAACTAATTCGATCGACATTACTGAGGTTTGCATTGACGTTGCCATTATAAACTGACAACGGGATCATCTTGGTACGTGTGTCGCTGGTTAGCGTGCCGCGGTAGTCGGCTACTTCGTCAGAAACAACGACGCAGGTATAAGCTTGGTCGGAATTATTGTTTGGATCTTGATTGGCCGAACTTTCTTGGATTTTGACTTCCCAGCTATTGTCATCGGAGGAACGATAATCACCATATAAGACTTTCGCAACAGCGATACCGTTCTGACAATCCGTCGTGGTAAGCAAGGTGTCACAATAATTCCCCCTCCAGCCGCTAGCCAGACAACGATTGATAGCGGTCTTAGCATCTTCCACGCCCGCCATGGCAGAATCGTATGCGGAGCGAGAAAGGTCATCATCGCTACTCTGGCCAGCCTCGGACAAAATAATTCTCATGAAGCTGAGTGTAACGACGCCGAACAAAATCGTGGCAAAAATTACAACATAGAGTGATGCAACACCACGTTTCGTGTTATTCTGATTCAAACATAACCTCTTCATACTATTATTATACACCATTTCCTGCTGTGCGCGCAGCAAAATTAAACTTATTGATACCACAGTAGTTGAAGTTAGAGCCTAAATCTTGCAAATTGCCAGAACCATCGCCATTACCGTTGTCGTTGGTAATGTCACAATAGTCACCAGAACGAGTAATGCCGACGTTGCCGCGTTCGGTAGCCAGGATGAAGGTGCCCGAAATAAGTGCCCGCAAAGTCACGTTATCCTGAGCAATCGGAAAAATTACCAATTCGTATAAGTCTAGGTCAATCTCGGAAGTCGAGAGGAAACCTTGTTCGTAAGATGTAACCGGATTTGGCGCTTGATTAGCTAGTAGACGAATATCAATGGTTCTATTGTCTCGACTAATTCCTCCATTGTAATTTTGGTCGACATTGGTAGAGCAGGCGCGATAGGTCTTATCCTCAAAACGTACTAACTTAAAGGGCTTTTTGTTACGATCGTCTTCGACCGAGGCGGGTACTGCTTGTACTTCTCCACCGTTATATAGCACCTTGAGAGGTTGGCCTTCGTTTCTGCCATAATATGTATTCCAGATATACGAATATTCTCCTGTACAGAATACGCCGCCATCTTGAGTCATGCCTGGTTGATGCGTGATCGGATCTTCGCGTTCTATTTCTATATCCTGGAAGATAAATTTGCGCGCTCCGTCACGGATGCAGGTCTCGCGTGCGCTGCCTTCATTGATGAGTGAATTACAAATACTGATACTGTCGATAGACGGAGCAGAGTTCAGCGCGCCGGTAAGCTCCGTGACGAGATTGCGGCCAACTTCATTGACTGATTTGAGAGTGGCACCTTTTTGATATAATGCACTAATGTTGACTAAAATCGTGGCAATAGCAATCAGGAGCAATGCGATAAAAGCAGTAACCAGGGTAACTTCTAGGATCGTAAAACCGTTTTTGGCGGCATCTTGCTGTAAGTTCTTTTGCTGTTTCATTAGACTCCTTCTGGATTATATAATCTTACCACGGTATCAAGTGAGGTCGGCGTAGCATTATTAGAGCCGTACCAACAGGTCTCGATATAGAAGTCGTAATACTGCGGAATCGTACCGGGTCCTTTGACACCAATAACCCAAATACCCTCAACTTTTTTAATATCCGTATACTCAGTGAGCTTCGTAATGTAGCTGAGTTGTTCTGAAGAATCACCAGAAGCACCACCATAAATGATACGCGCGCTGAGGAGCGGGGGGTTAAAATAGAAGTCGGGATTCATGCCGGATGTCTTCGCTTCGGCATAGACTAGAGCTTCACTGGGTGACACTGGGCCGTTATAGCTACTCAGCTTCCTAGTGTTGATAATGAAAGCTTTGTCGTGAATCAATTTTTCTTCATCATAGACACTGCTACAGGTGGAGAGTGGATAGTCGGCCATTCGATCAGTATTAGAAGCTAGGGTGCGCTCAGTAATCGCGCGCCATAAGCTGGTGTAATGTTGGCAATTACGGTTATTAGCACCGCCGCAATCACCTTCTCCAGGAAGGTTCTGCTGTGCAATATAAGAGCTATGGATGAATCTAAGCGCTTCTGCCTGGGCGTTGAGCTCGTTGCGAACCGTAGTAAGTTCAAGTGAACGTTCGCTAGCGGCAACGCCTAAATTCATCATAGAAACGGTAATGATCGATACGAGCGAAAACACTGCAAAAGCGAACATCGCTTCGATAATAGTGTCGCCGCGCTTAACGTTGGCTTTTGATAAATGTTCTTTTAATGACATTGGCTAGCATCCTCCGTTAACATTGAGACGGCCGAAGTGTTACGACCATTAGCAGCGATTCTAACTTCTCGAGTCACTGAGCTATTGTCAGATTCGACACAAATACCAATGCTTCTATTGGCTTCGAACGTTCGTGATGCGCCGGATGCTTGCTGCCGAAAATCTTCTCGAATATCTGTATTTACGCTGTCGTTGTCGGGGGTACACTTGTTTTTTAAATCATAGACTTTATCACTGAAGATTGTATTAATCGTGCCAGAGTTGGTGGTGCGAGCAATGATCATCGTACCTTTAAACTTATTGTCTTTGTCGTACGAAACATACTCGGTACCCGGCTGAATCAGCTGTGCTTCCCATAGCGGAGCGTACTCGCTGACAGTGGAGGGAATGTTTTTGCTCGCGTTACCGCAGTAAGCAGCAATCCCGTCAGTATTCATGAAGTCAGTAATAAAGTCTGGGTTAGTTGGCGGTCTTGAAGCTAGAGGCACATTATTCCCGACTAGCGTAGCTGAGTAGACTTGCGACGAGTTGTCTTGAGAGCCAAAAACCACAATCTTGCCCAGAATGACTTGATTGCTGTTACCCAGATTATAGTCATCACTCTCTTTACCAATCGATTCGGGACTGAGGACTTCGCTATACAATAAGCTAAGATACTCTGCGAAGTTGCGCAATGAATCATTATAGCGCTGGTGGGCGATGGAGCTAAAGGTGCCACCAAGGAGACCGAGGAGAATAAGCCCAGTAATCCCCAGGACTAGCATAACTTCAATGAGGGTAAAGCCATCCTTGTTTTTGCGATTAAGATCTTGTTTGTTTTTTAGCATCTTAACCATATGTTAATACCTCGGCGGGAGCTCTCGTGAGTAAGCTTCAGTGTAGCTAGAGTTAGATCGGCTAGCCTGCGCGTAAGCCCATAGATAGGTATCGGCACTGAGATTGAAGACTTCACCAGGGATGGAGCGAGGATCCGTTCCGCTACCGAGCTTAGACGTGTCTGTATATGTCAGTGGATCGGAGCCGGCGGTGCGGTTCAAGACCACTCCGCTAGCAATTACTGGACCGTTGATAATGAGCTGCTGAGAACATTCTGCGTTGCTAGTCGGAGCATAAGCTTGTACTTTGGCGGGGGTACTCGGACTGTTGAAGTTTACACAAGTATTAACTTTGCCATTGTCACTGATGAGCCAGGCGTCGATCCTAGAGACATTAGATGAGATATTGATGTCACCGGTAGCGTGGTAGATGGTTTGCGGTATATCGTTGATAGAATTTGCGTTATAATCAAGTGCTACATTACTCGTGATATTACATTCGGAGCCACATTCGACAACGTTGACCTTTGAACTCGGATCGTTTTTTAACGCATCGTTGCTATAGATGTATGTTTTTAGACGCGAGGCGTAGGTAGATGACGGAGTGATAGAAGCACCTCCAATGTTGGAGCTATCGTTATTCGCAATAGTGAGAGGAGAGTTGTTAATGAGATCACTGTTAGGATCTGTGCCTTTATAGGACAGGCTGGCACCCGAGCCGAAGCCAAATGGCTTGTTACTGACCGTTCCCCTCGCTACAGCTAGATATTCTGACCATGAGCCGAACTTATTCTTTTCGCTCAGATAATTTTCTGAGACGCTTCGGATAGTGTAGTTGGGGTCGCTGCGATGACTGTAACGATTAGCGACCGTTGTCTTAATTCCGGCCTGGGTAGATAGACTGCCGTTCCAGATGTTGGTGGTTGGTTTTTTGAGAATTGGTTCGCAAGTAGAACCCTCAATCTGCCAATAGTTCTTCAACGTATCAGGGTCGGGGTAGGAATAAATATAGTCTTCCGTACATCTACCACCACGTGGGGGACAATAATGTATATGCTTTTGGGATTTAACAGTTCTCTCTTCCCAGTGATAAGCTACACCTTTACAAATTTTATCACCAACGGTGTCTGGCACGACTATGTCAACCTTTTTGCCCTTCAAGGTAAGGTTCAATTTATCCGACGGGGTAACTACTGGGCTGTGGTCATTAGGTAAGTAATAGCTCCTATTGTCACTAATGCTCTCTACTTTAGTAAACTGCTGAGCGTTACTCCTGCTACTAAACCATGACTGCGGATCTTGATCAGTCTCACTGATCCCCTCGGCCGGATTAGGCGATGCATCAACATTAACTGGTACCTGATAATAATAACTTACGGCTTCTAAAAGTACTTTATTATAGTTAGACTGCACTTCGATATCTTCGAAGGTAAGGTCATCCTGCTCGCCAGTGTAGAATGGCGTCTCATCCGGCAAGTCTGTCTCTGGGGGTTTGACACCTTCTTCTTTGACAATAATCACACAGGCAGTGGATGAGCCGCGACCAGAACCGTCGTCTGTAGTGGATATGTTGTTTTTGGGGTCTTGCAGTACGGTAAAGTATTTTGGATTATAATTAATAGTTTGACAAATTTTGTTCTCTCCCGGCTGCAAGTTGTCTATTCTAATATCATAACTAAGACCGATAGCTTCGTTTCTATCCCCGAGAGCGCTCTTGGATGAATCTTTTGAGGTAGGGCTGTGCTTGCTGACGCAATATTGATTACCGGATTTATTAGGATCATCGTCCTTGATAGTTTCTACTCGGTTACTACTAATATTTGGGCTGCTCTGGTATGAAAAATCGAAATTAGTACAAATATCTTTGTCTAGGTTGTCTGGGATGTTCCCTGTGTAGTGCAGATTGTGCCAGAATCTGACAGTGGCTCCATCCTCATTCTTTGCGTCGCGATGAGCAGAAACATTCACGGTGCCATCGTTATCTGAAGTATCTGACATACCATCAGATACGATTTCGGCGCTAGAATTAGACCAGAACTCGACATTCTCACCGGCGCCACGAGTGATTTTTACACAGCCGGTTGAGCTTTTATTGGCATTGGTACGTTTTATAATTTTAAATGGATTACCGTTTTCGCTGCGCCATAGAAAAGCCTTCGGATCGTAGCTGATTTCGGAACAGACAACAGTCGATTCACCAAGTTTTAGGTTAGAAATATCAATATCATAAGTATTAATGCCAACATCTTCATTACAGATGTTACCAGGACAGCCAGAGCCGTCAGAACCGCTGAAGGAAGCATTTTTATTGTAACCTGGCACGCTGTATGTACCTTGAAAAGTAATACCGTCGATGGCGCCAACATGGTCCGGCTCATAATACCCTTTACCATCACGAGTAACCATTACTTCCCAATTAGTGCTCGCTTGTTCGGTCGTATTGCTTGAAAGCTTATTACCGCCGTAATAAAAGAACTTATGTGCAAAAGTAACACGAACTTTATCTTCGTTGCTCGTAATCTCCCAGGTCTTCTTACTATCCTGAGTTGGATAGGTGGAGTTACGACTACCATTATTAACCTCGTCGCTAACTACGATAGAAAAGGCGCCAAAAGAAGTCTCAGCTTCTTCTGTTTTCCATTTGGGGTTCCAACAGAAAGCCGTAACATTCGACCACGGTTTTGTTAGGAAATCCCCCCATTCCTGCTCGGAGTGTGCTGGTGCGTATGTGAAACGAGCATACTCGTAGATTCCTAGGACCTCGCTAAATGCCAGTGCGTTACTACCTGAACGATAGCGAGTTCCCATCCACCCTTGAGCTCCCTTATAACCTCCTCCTGCAATAATATCACCAACTTTTCGCGTGAGGCCGAATGTTCCAGTTGGCTTTCCGCCCTGGAATACGTGTAACACTAGGAGATAAAATTCGCTAGCTCCAACTTTTTTACAGGCCGGCACTACCGTGTTAGTAATATAAGCTTTTGTCCCTTCATAGCCTGAACCAGTCCAGTTGGATATTAGCCTAGTGGGATTGGGGTCATTTACGTCCATTCGTATAAATCCGGCTCCGCAAGAGTCCCAGTCACCATTCTTACTGCAATTACCGCTGTCTGTATGACTACCGCCTGATGTATTTTCGCCACTCCAACCATCGGCGAAGACTGTCCGCGTGCCAATAATAGATGAAGCCGCTATCATAATAGCTAATAGGCAAATTCTTGTCCATATGCGTTTAATTCTCATTATTTGTCCTTTCTATCGGCATCGAATATAGGAGTTTATAATATTCGTCAGATTTATTATCATCATTCAGCCAGTAGTACGAATTGGCCGCAACGTCATATATATTGATTTTCATAGTATCGTCTAGCTTATCGACATCGATTTCTTGGAGTGCATCCACGGCAGCCTGGTAATAGCCATTATTATAGTAGAAGTAGACCTGAGCGCAGAGAACGGCATTGGCGTTTTCTCTGCCTTTGGATGTGTTGAGGGTGTTTTGCACGACCTGTGCGACGGCCTGAATAAGATCTTTATCCTCCTCTGGATCATTGCTAGGAACCACGCTCGTATCAAGATCAACATCGTCAGCATTATCGTTGCCTAACTGTTCACTCTTTTTCTGATCGTAGAATTCTTGTAAGAGACCGCGGTAGGCGATTATATCCGTTTCGGAACTACCGGCAATCTCTGGCGTGTAAGCCGCATCAGGATCGTGCGTCAGATGGATAATTAGCGCTACCACTCCCCACACAATTAGCCCGGCCACGACGACTGCGGCGGCAATAATGATATACGGCAGCGCCTTTTTGCGGGTGGCAGCGGATTTTTGCTTTTTGGCTTCTTTCTTACGATTTTGCGCAGCGAAGGGATCTTCTTGCTTCTTAGTCCAATGGCCGATATTCTCGGTCTTGAACTGCAAGTCTGGCTCGGAGCTCCCAGACTCCGAAGGTTGATTGTGTGGAGAACTACTCATGTTTATATGATAGCATAAGTTTTTCAAATATTGAAGGGTGGAAATTAAACTAAATTATAGTTTTTCGCTATCTAGATGTGTCTTGCTGAGCTAGATTCCGAAGAGGAAGGCCATCCATTGCTCGAGATTGCTCATGGCGGTATCGGCAATGGTGACTTCGGTATCTTGAGTTTTGTGCTTCGTGCGGGCGGCGAGAGAATTATCGGGCAGATAGATCATGGTCTCGCCAGGGAGGACTTTGTTCTGATACTTGCGAGCGGCGAGCTCTTGATATTCGGCCGAAGCATAATATTCATTTTCGAGTTCCAGAGTTTCGACTTCGAGCTCGAGCATGGCTTTTTCGCGTTGACGCTCCATTAGCTCTTGCGCGAGGGACCAGTTGCGGGTCATTGAATCAATTGAGCCCCAAGTCCAAGCCAGACAGCAAATCGCCGCAGCCAGCAAAACGACGTTCTCAAACGTGAGAAAGTTGTGTTTGAGCTTATACTTCCCTTGGCGGATTTTCGTCTTTAGACTGCCCATGGCTATATTATAGCATAAGCTAGAACGGAGTAATAGGCGAGGTTCGGACGAGTTGGTTGAGGGTTTGGACTGGTGAGAATGAAAGAGTTTTTTGAGTAGCATTAGACCTTCAACCCGATTCTCGAGATCTTTGGTGTATAAAAAAATGACCCGCGCGGGGGCATTTTTGGCTTGGTGGTTCCGATTGGACTTGAACCAACGACACAAGGCTCTTCAGGCCTCTGCTCTACCAACTGAGCTACAGAACCATGTTTACTGTATTATTATAGCACACTTTGTGGAAAATGTAAGGATGAAATGCTCCATTCAACCCTCAAGTGCAACATAACCGCTATAAAAATGAGACATACTAG
>CAYOSC010000004.1:0-54122 GCA_964406525.1 uncultured Candidatus Saccharibacteria bacterium
TTACACCATACGAATACCATTCTGCTCATGTTGCACTTGAGGATGGAGGATAGAAGACAGGAATTGTGTCATATAGTCAAAAATATGTCCCTCATCTCTTGCGATTTTTCTCAATCTTTGCTATAATACAGCTATTAACATCAACCATGTTGGGAGAGAATGCCGCGAGGCATATAGTTCGTCAGTAATTCACAGAATTAGCACGGACTCTCATTACTACCACAGAAAGGAAGAATAAGCTATTATGACCGAAGAAGTCAAAGAAAATCTTGAGCAAGCTCCAGTCGCAGAAGAGACTGAGCAGTTTGCTAAATCTGGCAAGAAATCGAAGAAGCACATCGAGGAAGTCAAAGCCGAAGAGGAGCGCCAAGCTCGCAAAGCCGAGACCAAAGCCCTCGAAGAAGCCGGCGAGAAGCCAAAAGGCGCCGCTCCTGTCACCCGTCCGAAGATCGAGCGCCGTGGCAAGAACTACCAAGCTAAGGCTAAGCTCATCGAGAAAGGCAAGGTTTACACGCTCAAGGACGCTCTCGCTCTCGCCGCTGAGACCAACCCTTCCAAATTCGACGCTACCGTCGAAGCTCACGTTCGCCTCGGCGTCGACCCGCGCCAAGCCGACCAAAACATCCGCGCTACCGTCGTTTTGCCTCACGGCAACGGTAAAGCCGTCCGCGTCGCCGTCTTTGCTCCGCTCGACGAAGCTAAGAAAGCAGCCGCTGCTGGCGCCGACATCGCCGAAGACGAAGAGTTCCTCAAGCGCCTCGAGAAGGGCGAAATCGATTTCGACGTCCTCATTTCTACCCCAGCTTACATGCCGAAGCTCGGTAAGTTCGCTCGCTTGCTCGGTCCAAAAGGTTTGATGCCAAACCCGAAGGCTGGCACCGTCACCGTCGACCTCGAGAAGGCCGTCAAAGAATCCAAAGCCGGTAAAGTCGAATACCGCGTCGACAAGCAGGCCATCATCCACATCGGCCTCGGTAAGACCAGCTTCGACCAGGCCAAGCTCCTCGAGAACGCCGAGACTTTCTTCGACTCACTCAAGAGCCATCGCCCTGCTTCACTCAAGGGCAGCTATGTGAAGTCGATCTTCATCACTACCTCTATGGGTCCGTCGATTGAAGTCGAGAATCTTTACAACTAATCTAGCCTTAGCTAGACTCATCAAAATCTCCTCCTATGGGGGAGATTTTGGTTATGCGTACTCGTCCTGAGACCAAACCTTTTCACCCAAAACCCTCATTTTTATGGTATAGTTACTACAGAAGAGGAGGGAATTATGCAAAAAATTTTCATCGTCACCGGCGCTAATGGTTTCTTAGGAAACAATCTCATCCGCCAACTTAATCAACGCTATCCCGACGCCGAAGTCCGCGCCCTCGTCTCCTCCGAATCTCGCAGCGACGCCATTAAGGATCTAAACTGTCAGATCTACGCTGGCGACGTCACCAAACTCGAGACCCTTTCCGACATCTTCGACATCCCCGACCAGACCGAGCTTTATGTCTTGCATTGTGCTGCCGTCGTCTACATCAAGTCCAAACCTAATCCGGCCGTCTACAATGTCAATGTCAACGGCACCAAGCTAGTCGCCGAGCAGACCCTATTACACAATGGTAAGCTCATCTACGTCAATAGCGTTCACGCCTTGACCGAGAAGCCTAATCATGAACTCATGACCGAGCAAGATCGCTTCCATCCCGAGCTCGTCGAGGGTCAATACGCCCAGTCCAAAGCCGAAGCCGCCAACGCCGTCCTCGACATGGTACAGAATCGCGGTCTCGACGCCTGCATTGTCCAGCCCTCCGGCATCATCGGCCCTTACGATTACCGCGTCTCTCACCTCACCCAGCTCATCATCGACTTCGCCACGCACCGTCTCAAAGCTTGCGTCCGTGGCGGCTATAATTTCGTCGATGTGCGTGATGTCGCAAACGGCATCATCAACGCTTGCGAGCTCGGCCAAAGCGGCGAATCCTATCTCCTCACCGGGCATTATCTCTCCGTCAAAGAGCTCCTCGATCTCGTCAGCACCGCTTATGACATCCCGCCAATCAAGCACATCCTCCCGATGTGGCTCGCCAAGTTCACCGCGCCTCTCTCCGAGCTCTACTATAGTATCAAAAAACAACCCCCGCTATATACAAAATATTCACTCTACACCCTTGAGAGCAATTCCAACTTTTCCCACGCCAAAGCCGACCGCGAACTGAAGTATACCACACGCCCGCCTCAGATCACAATCGAAGATACGGTCGCTTGGCTCCAGGAAGCCGGCAAAATCCCCACGAAAGCCGCCCAGTCCAAGTCCTAGCACCACCGCACAACACTGCTCCAGAAATGCCAACAGAGTCACCATTGACTTTTTAAGCAAAGTATGCTACAATAGAGATATACTATACATTATTATAGAAAGTGGTGTTACCCTTATGTCTGACCAGCAAAAGATCCTTAAAACCAGGCACTACAAAATCATCGATGGTCCCGATGTCGGCGAACTCAGCTCTGCCCTGCACGACGGAGCCTTCACGCGATTTCGCACTGACAATGATCAGAAATACACCGTCAAAGTTACCTCTTATCAGCATACCCTGATTGGAGTCGTACACCTCTTCGGCTACACTGGCTATATCGACAATAACAACTGCTGGCGCCAGCTTTGGCCGTTTATGGCTTTCTATCGGCCTGATTCTCGCACCGGACAATTCTCAATCATTACAGACCGTATCGCCAAGTTCCATCCAGAAGAAAGTTAATTACCCTAAATCTCCGACAGGTGTGCTATAATAGTCGTGAACTGCACCTTACGTCCTTTAATCTGAGTACAAGTTATCTACTTTTTCATCTTTATCTTCTCCTTTCAGAGCCCCGGGCATTACGTCCGGGGCAACTTTTTTGTCGACAATATTCGCATACCGTTGCATAATACCTCAATCCCAAATTGACAAAATACGTAAAGTATGATGCAATGGCAACATATATGTAATTCTATATAAGCTCTTTAAGAGAATTGCAGCTACAGCTTAAACAGCGACCCTTGCGTCAAATTACCCCACATAGGAGAGATTATCATGAAGAAATTCATCCGTACCACGTCGCTTATCCTGCTAAGCGTCTTTACACTCGTTTACTACTCCACCACGGTCTACGCTAATCCCATTCAAGCTCGCCCCTACCGCGACACGATCGACAGACCAGTTTACTACCCTAGTGCCATTCAAGAAGTAATAAGTCTGCTCAAACCGTCCGAGCCACCAATCAAGGCCAACGATCCCGAACATTCCAACCCTTCAACCGCAACATATAACCGTAAATCATCCACCCCAGCTACCCCCGATCTTGGCACGTCCAGCTCCAGAGCAGACATCATACTCATTATAATTTCATCGGCCGCTCTCACATTTATAGCCTATGCCATTACTTCTAGCATTACCACTACGACTCCTGACATAGATGGCAATACAGCAAGCAGTACTATTCCGCCCTCAAAATCTACTGAGCGCAAGCCGCTCAAGATAAAAATTCCTCGCAACCGCCCCAAGCATCGCCGTCGAGTACATCAATTTGCGGATACAGCCCAGACCGGCGACCTCCGCAAAGTTAGCCTCAAACTTGACGCGTATTTCGACAAACCCGACAACAAAAGCGAATAACTCCAATTCTATTCCAAAAAGGCGGCTCCCGTAGCCGCCTTTTTTCATGAGCATCTACCCTAACCAGCCTAATAAGCACCCGTCATCGCCAAACCATAAGCTGGTAGATGCCGCGTTCCTATATTTCGGAATCTATAACAATATGTTGTAAAATCCACAACACTAACCCCTTGTCAAACCCCGTCACTTTTGCTATAATAAAGCTAGTTATTCTAAAGACAGTGGCGGAGCTTAACAGGGAATTGATGCTAAGCGTCAATCGTCGAAGACGTAGTTAATCACTTTTTCGTGGAAATCGCACTTTTCACTAAAAAGTTATAATGGTCTTTTGACGTTGGGAACTTTTCTCCCAGAAAAGTTCCCACCCCGCTCTTAATTACGCCACCGAGGAATTCTCTTGGGAGTCTTGTGGGTAACGTTGTTTAACAACTTGCTAGCAGATTTTATATACTAGAAGTGCGGAGCATATTGTAGGGTTAATTACAATACCGCACGGCTATATTTTATAAAAATTTACCAAGGAACTTTTATGGCAATTTCAAAAGCGAAAAAAGATACTTTGGTTGCTGATTTGACCGCCCTCTTAAACGACGCGAAGCTCACCGCTTACGCTCGTTATCAAGGTTTGACCGTCGCTGAGCTCCAAGAGCTGCGCAAAGCCGCTCGCGAAGCTGGCGTCAAGATCAAGGTCGTAAAGAACCGCTTGGTGCGCGTCGCCATGCAAGAGATCGCCGTCTACAAAGACACCGACACCACCGGCCTCACTGGCCAGCTGGTCTACGCGATTTCTGACACCGACGAAGTCGCCCCAGCGAAGGTTCTCGCCGAGTTCGCGAAGACTCATCCAGCACTTGTTTTAGCTGGTGGCTTCAACGACAGCGGCAAAGCGATGGCCGAAGACGAGATCAACACCCTCGCCAAGATGCCGTCCAAGAACGAGCTTATCGCTCAGGTCGTGGCTCAGCTTCTCTCGCCAATCAACGATACCATCTCCGCTACCAGCAATGGTTTGTCGGGAATTATCTCTGGCTTGGAAGCCAAGGCTGCTTAATTAGCAATCAAACACAGAATAGATATCTAATTCGACGTATTTTCTCGAAACTATCCGCAGCGCCACGAGCGAGGGAAAGGCGCGCGACACCCGCAACGGCGGGCTGGCGCGACGCCGCATTTCGAAAAATACAGAGAATTGGATATCCTATATGTAATTTTAATTTATTTAATAAAGGATTATTTTTATGGCTACAGATATCAAAGCATTGGCCGAACAGTTGGTCAACATGACCATCCTTGAGGTCAACGAACTCAAAAATGTACTTAAAGATGAATATGGCATCGAGCCAGCTGCTGCAGCTGTCGCCGTTGCCGCTGCTCCTGCCGAAGGTGGCGCTGCCGCCGACGAAGGCAAGAGCGAATTTGACGTCGTCTTGAAAGACGCCGGCGCTCAGAAGATCGCCGTCATCAAGGCTGTCAAGGAAATCACCGGCCTCGGTCTCGGTGAAGCTAAGGCTATTGTCGATGGCGCTCCTGCTACCGTGAAGGAGAAGGTCGCTAAGGCTGATGCCGAAACTATGAAGAAGACCTTGGAAGAAGCCGGCGCTACCGTCGAATTGGCCTAATTCAGCACTATGCTAGCAAGCTGTGTCGAAAATGAGCCTCAGCAATGGGGTTCATTTTTGGACATTTACAACATAATCGTAAATATCATCAAATCACTTTCAACCTACGAATAGGTTAAAATTACCATAATTGGTATTGACATTTTTAGCATTCTGTGCTACAATAGAGAGATAGGCTCCGGCCTTGTATTTTTAATTTGAAAGGAAAGTGATTTCGTGTCATTTACGTATTCTTGGCTTAGGCCCGAACACGAACTTATCAAGCTGCTCTCTAACACTGACTTATTAGGGTATATCAAAAATTCTTCCGCCTACCACAAGGGAATTATCAAAAAAATCCCCTTAGACCCGTCCCGTGCTCAGCTTGAGAATCTTTACCGACGCTGTCGCACCTATGCTACGAAGTCTATCGTAAGCGGCCTTACCCCGGTGAAGCAAATTACCAGCAACCATCTTTACTGCGAAGATTCAGCACATCCCTTCCGCATCTTAGCTCGAGTTCGTACCGATTGCGACGTAGCGGACATCGCTCAAAACGCCGCGCGCCGCACTTACCAGAGTTTCTCAATTCTGGAGAACCAGAATCTTTCGCATTTTCCTGGCGAAGTTCTCTACGGCTACTACACTGGTATTACGCCAGAAATGATTGGCTACATCTACCCAATGGACGCCAACACCGTTGATACCGCCGAAGATCGTTTACTTCTGACTTACGTTCCAGAAATCATTCTCGACCTCGATGATCTCCTCCTTAAGACCCGCAAACACGGCACCTATTGCCAGCTCTCCGTCTTCACCCGATGCAAGACCGAAGACGGTACGGTTGCCCCCTTGCGTCCCGACTGCATTATCGCTATCGACGAGATTAGCAAAGCCGACCGAGCTGTTGCCGCCACAGAACACTTAGATATCATCACCATCCACAGTGCTCCGCAAACCCTCCATCGGGTCCATGATGACACTCTGGAGGCTAGCCAATGGACCGAGTGGATCCTTCCGATTGACCGCAACGCTCCCCGTTATGACGAATACGACGACATTGACATCACCAAACCTGAACAACTCTATCGACCCGAAGATGAAATACCGACAGACTTAGACTTTGACGCCACAGTCGAATCATTCCTCCACGATCTTCAGTATATGTATTAACCTTTCACCCTTAACCGCCCCACCGGGGCGGTTTTACCATCTCGGTACTTTTCCTTCGCCACACCCTAAGCTTATTTTTATATTTTTTCAAGATATTTCTTCATGTAATTTTTACAACGTTCTCATGCTTATCGCCGTTATGTCGGTGGAAAAGCCTGCAAAAACTAGGTTGACTTTTGACACCGGACGCGATATCATGATAGTAGAAATAAAGTTAATTACGGACTGGATGCGAGGTTATGTCTGAATTACCAGAAAAACAAATCAAGCGACTACGCGGTCTTATTCAAGAAGCCGAGACTAATCTTGCTGCCGCCAAAGAATTATTAATTTCCGTCTTAGGGGATGGCAATGTCATCACCGCTCCGCGCGAGACCGTCGTCAGTAGCCCGGATGGCAAGATTATCGAAGGCGTCTTCGATGGTCAGATCATGATCGGTCCCGATGGTAAGAATTACCCAGTCCCCGCCAATTACGCTTCTAAATCTAAGCTCGTCGAGGGCGACATTCTCAAGCTCACTATTACTCCCGAGGGCCGTTTCCTCTACAAGCAGATTGGTCCAGTCGAGCGTCGCACCGTCATCGGTACCCTCGTCCATCACGATGATCGCTATTATATCGAAGTCTCTGGTCGTGAATACGAAGTCCTCTATGCTTCAGTGACTTATTTCCACCTCCGCGAAGGTAGCCAGGTTTCCGCTATCATTCCTGCCAATAATGACCAAGCTGCTTGGGCCGCCGTTGAGGCCGCCCTCTAGATGAGCAGCAAAGCCCTCTATCGTAAATACCGCCCGACTAAGCTAGCAGATGTCGTCGGTCAAGCGCAAGTTACTGACGCCTTATCAAACTCACTCAAACAGGGCAAGGTTAGTCATGCCTATCTTTTTATCGGCCCACGCGGCACCGGTAAGACTTCCGTCGCGCGGATTTTTGCACACGCGGTCAATGATTTTGATTATCAAGTCGAAGATAATTATCTCGACATTGTCGAGATCGACGCTGCCTCGAACACTGGTGTCGACAACATCCGTGAGCTGCGCGAAAAAGCCGTCATCACCCCCACCAAGGGCAAGTACAAAGTCTACATCATCGACGAAGTTCACATGCTTACCAAGAGCGCTTCGAACGCCCTCCTCAAGACTCTCGAAGAGCCACCCGAGCACGTGATTTTCATCCTCGCTACCACCGACGCGCACAAGGTCCCGATTACGATTTCTTCGCGCACTCAAGTTTTCACCTTCAAACTCGCCAGTCCCGATACTATGTTCTCTCACCTACAGAAGATTTCCCAGCAGGAGCATATTGATATTGACGATGACGCGCTCAAACTAATCGTACGTCGCGGCGGCGGTTCTTATCGCGATTCACTCAGCCTGCTCGACCAAGTCGCCACTCTCTCAGAAGGGAAAATTACCGAGAGCATCCTCAGCAACGCCCTTGGCTTGCCCCAAGACCAAGCCATCCAGAATCTTCTCAGTGCCTACCGCACTCAAGATCTTAATCGTATCCAGCAGGTTCTCAAAGATCTCCTCAATACCGGCATCAAGCCCGAGCTCATCGCCACCGAACTGCTACGCCAAATCATCGACCAGCCTCAGCCAGAATTACTACCATTACTCGATAAACTCCCCGACGTCCAGCCGCCTTTCCCCGAAGCCAAGCTTCTCCTCGCGTTATTAGCGAACTCCGCACCGGCCACCCCTACCCCCGCCCATACCGTCACTACTACGCCTACTCCACTAGTATCGCCAAACCCTACCCCGATAGCCCCCGCTACCACAGCTCCGGCTCCTGCAGATCTCGCGCCCACTACTCCAGAGTCGCCTTCACCAGATCCCACGCCATCCTCGAGCATCCGTGACCAGCTCCTCGCCAAGCGCAAAGCTGCCGCCGCTCGCCGTTCCGCCCCCAAATCGCCCGAACCAAAAGCCACCGAGGATGATATGCCTTCACAGAACGCCACCTTCGCGCCAGTTTCCTCCGACGGCAGCTTCGACTGGGAAAATTTCCTCGAGACTGTCCGTGCCGACAATGGCGCCGTCTACGCCCAGCTCCAAAAATCCGACTACGAATTCATCGATAACGTCCTCCAGATTTATCCCGATCACAAACTTTCTAAGAGTATCCTCGACAAGCCCGGCAATAGTCAAATTCTCGCTCGTCATCTCGGTGGTCTATCTTTCAAAATTCACGAAGTTGGCGAGCGCCAAGCCCCAAAAGACGAAACACTTTCCAAAATTTCTGCTATAATGGGAGAAGATATAAGAGAAGTAAAAGGAGATTCGCCGTTCTAGATCCGTGAGACGGCAAGTCTCTTCGGAGGTAACATGGAAGAAGCATCCCGCCCTAGCCGCGACGGCCGTATCCCACCCCAAGATCTAGAAGCCGAGAAATCACTCCTCGGCGCCCTACTATTGTCTGACGCCAGCTTCCCGAACGTCCTCGAGATCGTCAAAGCCGAAGATTTCTACGAGCCTCGCCATGTCAATATTTTCAAGGGCATGACTTCGCTCTACGCTAAGCATCGCCCGATCGACCTCATGACTCTCACCGCCGAGCTCAAAGCCACCAAGACCCTCCAGGGCATCGGTGGCGCGCCTTATCTCACCGAGCTGACGAATTTCGTGCCGACTTCCTCCCACGCTGATGCTTATGCCGAGCTAGTCGCTCAGGCCGCTCTACGCCGCCGCCTCATCCAGGCTGGCACCGATATCGCTACCGCTGCCTACGACGATAACGCCCGCATCGAAGAGCTCGTCGGCAAAGCCGAGCAAGACCTCTTCGCCGTCTCCGACAAAACCGTCAAGACCGATTATTCCGCCCTCGGCGACCTTTTGATCGACGCTTATGACCGCATCGAGGAATTGCATAAAAACAAAGGCGCCCTCCGCGGCCTGAAAACTGGCTTTCGCGACCTCGATGCCAAGACCGCCGGCTTCCAAAAGGGCGATCTCATCATCATCGGCGCCCGCCCGGCCATGGGTAAAACCACCTTCGCCCAGAACCTCGCCTACAATGTCGCCACTCGCAACGGCGAAGGCCGCGGCGTGCTCTTCTTCTCCATGGAGATGGCCAAGAACGAAATCGTTGATCGCATGGTTTCCGATATTTCTGGTGTCGACGCCTGGAAAATCCGCACCGGCAACATCGGCGACGAAGATTTCGCCCGCATTGGCGACGCCCTCGGCGAAATGGATGAAGTCCCGCTCTACCTCGACGACACCAGTTCTATGACCATCCTCGAGCTGCGCAACAAAGCCCGCCGCGCCGTCCACGATCATAATATCGCCATGGTCATCGTCGACTATCTCCAACTCCTACAAGGTTCCGACCGCTATGCCGGCAACCGTGTCCAGGAGGTCACCGAGATTTCTCGCGGTCTCAAGACTCTGGCCAGGGAATTAGAAATCCCCGTCATTGCCCTCGCTCAGCTCTCTCGTGGCGTCACCGGACGTGACGATCCCCGCCCTGTCCTCTCCGACCTCCGCGAATCCGGCTCTATCGAGCAGGACGCCGACCTCGTCATGTTCCTCCACCGTCCCGACTATTACAAGCAGAATAATGACGATTTCGTACCGACCAATATCACCGAACTCATCCTCGCCAAGCACCGCCACGGCCCAGTCGGCAAAGTCGAGCTCTACTTCCATCCAGAATTACTACGTTTCATGACGCTCGACAAAGAACGTACTAATGAAGAATAGCTTATTTTTACTGCATTATGACTTTTGTAGCAGTTTTGCAAACCGGACAATTTTTACCCCTTCCGTAACTTCCTAACAGAGGTCGCACACCGCAAAAGCGGACAAATTTTGCGATTTTTGTCCGCTTTGCAATATTGTAAAGTTATGTTTTAATATGTAGCGACGCAGCGGACGGAGTAACCACCTTTTACTGAACGACTCACGCTCTCAGCTATTCGAACAGTGCTAGCTGTAAGATTCAAATAATACGTATAAGCAGAAGGCTTATCCCGATAAACAGTATTTGTCCACCATCGCCCGCCCCGTACATCAAGCTTTGGGTCCTCACCATCTGAAGAACTCCCATCATCAGTAGCATCCAGAAAGCCCGTTATTTTGAAGTTATACGGTGCAGCTTGCAACTTGCTACTACCACCAACGCTATCCGTTATATTAGCTTGACCCGAAGCAAACAAGTAATTAAATGACCCTATACCATCTCCTGGATAACTTGGCAAATGCCACCCTTTGGGGCATATACTGCTTTGCGCATGCATAAAACCATCACCAGACGACAATAGCTCTTTGCCACTTTCTGCCGTAGCAGCATACCAATCATAAACAACTCCATATTGCGTATCATTAAACCGCGCCGAACTAGCCACAGCACTCACCCATCCAGTTACTACTTTTGTTGAGTCATTACCAATCAAAGTAGCCGGAAGCCGCCACCTAGCCGTTACGTCGGAGTCTTCTGGAGTCAAATAGTTATCATTTTGAGGATCCACCAAATTCATCTGGCCCTCCAGCTTTAGGTCTTCCTGCATCCAGCATGCCCCATCCTCTAGCTTAACAATGTTATAGGACCGATCATCTCGTACGTCTCGCAAATTCAGCGTATCTCCAACCTTAATGCCTTTAGCACTAACACCAGCACTCCCAACACCATTGCAATACTGTTGAGTCCATACCTCCGTAACTTCCTGCATAGTATTAATCTCGGAGTCTACCCCATTAGACCAAACCTGACCGATAATAGCCGGAGTCGCTGCCGCACTAAGTGTAATGCTTGCACTATACAGCCCAGGAGCAGCCGCCTCAGCAAACTTTGCTGCAAAGATTAGTTTCTTACTTAAATTTACCGTATTAGAATCCGTAACATCGCCCCCAGCCAACCTATTATCGGTAGTTGGTAAAGTAGCGTAGCTCAAGTTATTATAGTTATCCTCGCTAGCACTAGCATCCGCAAAATTATATCCCCACGTATTAGCAACCATACTACTACCGCTTTTCCCGCCAGCCCCACTTATCGCAGAAGTACTACTGCTGACACCCGTAGGCATAGTCAGGTTAGAAGAACTTGCTTTCATACTGAGAGTATAGTTTAAAACATTATGACCAATGAGAGTAACATCATAAGCGCCATAAACCGTTTTTCCACCCTGGACTGCATTCACGATTTGCTCCGTATTACTAACAGCTAGAGAAAGGCTAGGGCCAGTCGTATTAGCAGATGCAGGCAAAGGACTGTCAAAAGTTGCTAACAGCATAGTTTCTGAATCAAAACTGCTACTTATATCGTTTTCTTTCACCACCCACTCATCCTGTACCGTAACGGCACTACTTTTATCTACCAAGAATAACCCTGGGTTTATCATTACGTTTAATCCCAAAAGGAGAACGACCAGCAAGCTTAGAGGAATACTATAAGAAACTAAATACAATCTTTTTGTAGAAAGATTACTATGTTCCTTTAATACCTTTTCCGAAGGCTTTCGGAGGTCACGACCGAGAATGAGCGGCCGAGACCCGTGACGACGGGTTTGAGGAACGCGTCCTGAGGAAAAGTGTATTAAGGAACATGCCTTTTTACATAAGCTTCTAATTTTAATTGGAATACTATGAAGCTCAAAAATTATACTTCTTTTCTTTTTGCGTTGCATGAAGCCCTCCTTTTGTGGATTTAATTGGATCTCGTAAATGCCACTTACTGTATGGGCGCGATGCAATGCGTAATACAAAAATGGCACCACGAGGTGTCTAACTAGAACTTGTTTAGCACTGAGTGCCTTACAGGTTATAGCGTCTCGTGGCGCCATCAATACCTATAAGTACACCCATGCAGTGCAATATTCAAACAAATTCTAGTTAGACATTCTCATCGTACCAAACATTTCGCACTTCCACAAGACCTATCTTTTCCGCAAAAACATTGCATAATGCAAGCCTCACCCCTATATGTACATTCTCCTCACGTTTAAATTCCAGAAAATCTCATTCTATATATTTTTCATGCTATAATATATATGTGAATAAACCCACATCTTTATCAAGATTTTTCTTGTACCGTTATCGGTTTCATATCGGTTTCTTTCTGTTAGCTGTCGCGTATATTGCGTTGCTTTTCGGTATGCCACTACTGGCGCCGAACGGTCTTTCCGAGGCTGAGATGCAGTCCGCTACTCATTCTTACGCTTTGCAGCCCGATTCGATTCTGAAGGGCGACCTCGTGAATCTACCTTACCGCGCCCTGCAAAAGCTCTCAATTACGCTTTTCGGTCTCAATACTTACTCCGTAAAGCTCCCCAGCATGGTGATCGGCCTATTCTTAGGACTATTACTCGTCTTACTACTCAACCGCTGGTTCAAGTCCAACGTCGCCCTCTTCGCCTCGATTATCACCACGCTCTCCGCTACCTTCCTCTTCCTCGCTGGGTCCGGCACCCCACTGATTATGCTCGTCTTCTGGCCTACTCTACTCCTCTGGCTCGGCTCCAAGATCCAGGGCGTCACCAAGCCGAAACCGCTCTACTGCTTCATCTTTGCCTTTGCTCTACTAGCTTCGATTTTTACACCACATCTAATATATCTCGCCGCCTTCATCGTTCTTTTCGCCCTGCTTCACCCGCACCTACGCTTCACGATTAAGACCTTACCGACCGTCCCGCTCATTTTGACATTATTTATTATTCTCGTTGGTCTCGCTGCCCTCGGCGTCGCCTTCTTCGTCAATCCTAGCATCTTGCCCGAGCTGCTCTGGGCGCCAAACCTCGGCTTCTCCGAGTTCATCGCCAACATCGAGGTTGCCTTCCTTCCGCTCTTCTCCTGGAACACCACCCTCGAGAGCCAATTCTTATCGCCATTCGTCGGTCTCGCATCGATCGCTCTCGCCGTTATCGGTCTACTCTCTACTGCGAAAGGTTTCTTCGCCTCGCGCAATTCTATCGCTACTTGTCTCATTATCTTCACCATTTTCCTCGCTGGGCTTAATCCTGAGTCCGCCGTTCTCATCATCTTACCGCTCGCTATTCTGATCGCCCACGGCCTCCGCTACATCCTCGATAAGTGGTACAAACTTTTCCCAGACAATCCTTACGCCCGCATCAGCGCCGCGCTCCCAATCAGCGTCTTCATGGCCATCATGATTACCGGCGGCATCACCCACTTCCTCTTCGGCTATCATTATGTCCCGATGGTGACGGACGAGTTTAACAACGACCTCGCCCTCATTCATACTAACCTCCAGCGTGGCGAGACCCTCTATATCATCGATAACGACACCGCTTTTAACTTTTACAAGATTTTCGAGCAAAACAGCGGCAAATTCCTCGTCGCTAACGCTATCCCCGAGCGGTCTAAACTCCCTGAAAAATATGCCACTCTCGGCTACCACGAGATTCCCGGCACATTAACTAACATTATAACCTCGTCAAAATCCGAGAATTCTGATAGAATATATATGTATACTATTAATCAAGCATTAGAAGTGGGAACAAATCCAGAAGAAAAGGAGTAATATATGGGTGCAACAATGGACCAAATGAAAATGCTTAATCAGTTGCGCAAAGCACAAAAATCCCTCAAGAATGAAATCGTAGAAGTCGAAGCTGGCGATGGTGCGGTTACCGTCCAGATTACCGGCGAGCTCAAGATCAAAAGCGTCAAAATCGACCCGAAGCGTGTCGACCTCGACGATATCTCCGAGCTCGAACACTGGATTGAGGACTGTATGCGCGATGGCTATGCCAAAGCTCAAGAGATCGCTACCGACAAAATGAAACCATTAATGGGCGGACTTGGTAGTCTCGGCCTCTAAAAAAGGAGTTACCTTGATAGACAAAATCGAAATCAGCGGCAACAACTATAAAGTTTCCGATAGCTTTCGGAAATACGCCATCAAGCGCATCGGCAAACTCGATCGCTATCTACCCCGCGGTAACAAAAAAGACGTCATCGCAAAGATCGTCGTCACCGAAGTAGATCGTGCTCACGGTAATAAGTACGATATTTCCGCTGCGATGGAGATTCCTGGAGGCAAAGTCATCACCGCGAAAGACGAATGCTCTAATGTCTTCGCCGGCATTGATATCCTCGAAGCCAAGCTCAAGGGTCAAGTCCGCCGTTTTAAGCTCGAAGCCACCCCGCATTTGAGTAAAAAAGGTCTCAAAGGCCTCTTCATCAAGAAAGCTTAGCGAGAATCAACATTCTTGAAGCTCCTCTGAACCTCTCGGAGGAGTTTCATAATGCCGTATATAACACCTTTTTCATCCAAAAACCCTTATCTATGTTATAATAAGAAGAGTAAATTTTGTGGAGAAAAACTAATGGCTACCAGCACACCGAAAGATGTTCCGGCTGATTTAGCTAAGACTAAGCACACGAAGTCCGATCTAGCAGCCAAATCAAAAAAGACCAAGACAACCAAGGAGAAGAAACCTACCGACAAACTGGCCGACAAGACTTTGTTGACTAGGATTTTGCAGGGCGTTTTTGGTGACGCTCAGAAGAAGACTCTCCATCGCATGTACAAGAAAGTCATGGAGATCAATCAGCTCGAGCCGAAATACTCTGCCATGAGCGACGAGGAACTACAAAAACAAACCGAAATCCTCAAGTCTAAGCTCAAAGACGGTAGCGAAAAAGAGCTCAACGAGATCTTGGCTGATGCTTTCGCCGTCGAGCGTGAAGCTGCCAAGCGTATTCTCGACATGCGCCCCTTCGATGTCCAGCTCATTGGTGGTATCGCTCTCCACGAAGGCAACGTTGCCGAGATGAAAACCGGTGAAGGTAAAACTCTGGTCGCCCTTGCCCCAGCTTATCTAAATGCGCTGACCGGCCGCGGCGTCCACGTCGTCACCGTGAACGATTATCTCGCTCAACGTGATGCTGGCTGGAATGCGCCAGTTTATCATTTCTTAGGTCTCAGCGTCGGTGTCATTATTAACCAAGCTAGCTTCGTTTATGACCCAGAATACGAAAACGACGAGCATGAAGACGAGCGTTTCCGCCATCTAAAGCCCGCCACTCGTAAAGAAGCTTATGCTGCCGATGTTACTTACGGCACGAACAACGAATTTGGTTTCGACTACCTCCGCGACAACATGGTCAGCGAGCCGCAATATCTCCGCCAGCGTGGTCTCAATTACGCCATCGTCGATGAGGTTGACTCGATCTTAATCGATGAAGCTCGTACGCCATTGATTATTTCCGCTCCAGCCGGCGATAATCCAGATGCTTATTACCAGTTCGCCAAAATTGCTGCTCAGCTCGTCGCCGAAGATTACGTTTTCGACGAAAAGCATCGCAGCGTCGCGCTTACCGACAAAGGCGTCGAGAAAGTCCAAGTCTTACTCGGCATCAAGAATCTCTACTCTACGAAGCATACCCGCTTAGTCTACCACATGGAGCAAGCCCTGCGCGCCCAAGTCGTCTTCAAACGCGACAAGGATTATGTCGTCACCAATAGCGGCGATGTCGTAATTGTCGATGAACACACTGGTCGTCTCATGCAAGGTCGCCGTTACAACGAAGGTCTCCACCAGGCCATCGAGGCTAAGGAAGGTGTCGCCGTCAAACAAGAATCTATGACTCTTGCAACCATTTCTTTCCAGAATTTCTTCCGTCTCTACCACAAGCTCTCTGGTATGACTGGTACTGCCTTTACCGAAGCTGAAGAATTCCAGCAGATCTACGCCCTCGACGTCATCCAGATTCCACCCAACAAGCCAATCCAGCGTGTCGACAAAGACGACCTCATCTACCGCACCGAAGCCGGCAAGCTCAAAGCTATCGCTGCCGAGATTAAGAAATATCACGACCGCGGCCAGCCAGTACTTGTTGGTTCCGCTAGTATCGAAAAGAACGAGCTGATCGCCCGCTATCTCGATACGCAAGGTATTAAATACGAATTACTCAACGCTAAGAACAACGAGCGCGAAGCCGCCATCGTCGCCAAAGCCGGTGAGAAAGGCGCCGTCACCCTCGCCACTAACCTCGCTGGGCGTGGTACCGATATTAAGCTCGGCGAAGGTGTCAAAGAGCTTGGTGGGCTCGTCGTCATCGGTTCCGAACGCCACGATTCTCGTCGCGTCGACAACCAGCTCCGTGGCCGTGGTGGCCGTCAAGGTGACCCTGGTACTACTCAATTCTTCGTCAGCTGCGAGGATGATCTCATGCGTATCTTCCAGGGGGACCGTATTTCTATGCTGATGGCTCGTCTCGGTATCGACGAAGACATGCCGATCCAAAATAGCCGCGTTTCTAAGACGCTCGAATCCGCTCAGAAGCGCATCGAAGGTTTCAACTTCGACTCCCGCAAAAACGTCGTCCAGTACGATAACGTCATCAACCGCCATCGCAAAGTCGTCTACGGTATGCGCCGCAAAATTCTCGACGGTGAGAGCATCCATGACGAAATCAAACGTCTCATGAAGACCGCCGCCGAAGATCTCGCTAAAGACAGCTCGCGCGTCAATCCTAGATTCGTCCAAGACTTCCTCGAAGTTTTCCCCGACGCCGACAAAGCTCTCGTCGAAGAAATCGGCAAGAAACGCAAAGAAAAGGATCGCGTCAAAGCCGCTTACGACGAAATCCAGCGCGAATACGCTGAGAAAGAGTCCGAGTTCAGTCCCGAAATCATGCGCAAGATCGAGCGCGAAGTCTATCTCAAAGTCCTCGATACCCTCTGGATGCAACATCTCGAGAACATGCAGCACCTGCGTGAAGGTATTCACTGGCGCAGCATCGGTCAACGTGATCCACTCGTCGAGTATCGTAGTGAGTCTCAGAAACTCTTCAATGGCCTAGAAAAGAACTTACGCGAAGAAGTTCTCAAGATCCTCCTCAGTCTCACCAAGCAAGAAGCCAACGCCGACAAACTCACTGACGGCGAAGAATACGAATCTGAACTCACTAAAATGGCTGAAGGCGCCACTGAGAAAGGCGTCAACGAAATCAGCGCCGGTGAAAAGAGTCTCGATAGTGAGTTCAAAGAGTCTTCTGATTCCAAGAAGTCTCATCAAAGCTCATCTTACAATCAAAAGCACAACGTCGTCAAACACAATCGTAAAAAAGAGCGTCAGAACAAGAAGAAAGGGAAGTAACAATCAAACATTCCGTTGAAGAAATTGTCCTGGACTCTGGCGCCAAAGGTCTCTTGATCGACGTACCCAATGCCAGCGTGATGAACACTAAGTTTCAGTTTCGCGCTGGCATGCGCTATGCCAAACGTCCAGAAGTTTACGAAATTGCCCACATCGTCGAGCATCTAGCTTTTGGTGCCAATGCGAAATATAATAATGAGCAAGCTTTCGAAGCCGAGTTTACCAAAAACGGCGCTTATCATAACGCTTGGACTTCAGATTTTTCCGTATGTTACGAAAGTGAATGTGCTGATTTTGAATGGGAACGTATCCTCCGCCTCCAACAAGTTGCAATTGCCGAGCCGCGCTTCAATGACGATGAGCTCAAGAGTGAAAAAGGCAACGTCAAAGCCGAGCTTACTGGTTACATGAACGATTACGCCCGTTTACTCTGGCCACGTCTACAGCAAATGGTCGGTGAAAATGTCCCTGACCTCCAAGAGCGCATCAAAACTATCAATAATATCGAGCTCAAGGACATTCGTGAACATTATCGTCGCACCCACAATGCAAAAAACTTGCGTTTCATTATTGCTGGCAGCCTGCGCGGCCGCAAGCACAAGATCATCAAACTTCTCAACCAATGGAATCTGCACGACGGCAAACGTTTCGCGGTGCCCCACGACGAATTGCACGCTGCCAGTCCTGTCCTCATCCGTCGCAAAGACGCGTCTAATATCACTTTTGCCTTCACCTGGATGCTACCCCGCAAGCTCGAGCCTTCCGAAGTCTACGCCATGAACTGCCTGAATCATATTCTCTGCGGCACTATGAGCAGCCGCATCTTTGGCCAGGCGCGCAAGCATGGCCTCGTCTACGGCATGGGTAGCGATATTACCAATGGCCGTCATAATGTTTCTTGGGATTTCGACGGGGAAGTCAATGCCGAGAACGCGACCAAACTCTTCGCACTCATTCGCAAAGAACTTGCGAAAGTTCTCAAAGGCGATCTTAGCGACCAAGATCTCGAAAATGCCAAATCTTACGCCAATGGTCGCTATCAAATCGGCGCCCAGACCGTCGGACAAATCTCCGATTACTATTCTGACGGTTATTTCTCCACCAATACCATCGAAAAATACTCCAAAATGCCCAGTCTCATCAAAAACATCACCAAATCCGAAATCGTCAACATCGCTCGCGAGTTCCTCACCAGCGAAATCTCCGCGATGGTCGCCGTTAGTTCCGTCGAAAAAGCTCTCATCAACGAACTGTCCGAACAGCTCAAGTTTACGCTCTAAACCTCTATCGCGCCTCGCTATTCATGCTATAATATATAGTATATGAAAATTGGGATTCTCGGTTACGGCAAAGAAGGCAAAAGTGCCGCGCAATATTTTCAGGAACACGGCGACACCGTCGAGATTTTCGATAACTTTACTAACGCCGAGCTGGACTCTCGCGATTTTTCTCAATTTGATTTAATCTTGCGCAGTCCTTCGGTTCATCCTCGACCCGCCTTCTCTAGTATGACGCGCTATTTCTTCGACTATTGTCCGTGCCCGATTATCGGCGTTACCGGCACCAAAGGCAAAGGTACTACTTGTTCACTCATTACTGCTCTACTTCAGCATCTCGGGCAAGATGTACATTTAGTAGGAAACATTGGTAATCCCGCTCTCGACGTGCTTGATCAGCTCACGCCCGATAGTATCATCGTTTACGAAATGAGCAGCTTCCAGCTCTGGGACTTAGAAAAATCTCCCCACATTGCCGTCGTCCTCGGTATCGAGCCCGATCATCTCAATGTCCATGATAGTTTCGAAGATTATATCCAAGCCAAAGCTAACATTTGTCGCCATCAATCCGCCAATGACATTTGTATTTATTACCAAAACAACCCCGACTCGTGCAAGATCGCCGCTACTAGCCCCGCGCAAAAGTTACCGTATCCTAACACCGACCGCACTGCGCTCGATCCTCTACTCGATCACCTCGCTATCCCGGGGCAACACAACCGCGACAATGCTGAAGCCGCTCTCTTCGCCGTCGCCAGTTATTCTAATATGTCTCTACCCGATTTTCTAGAGAAATATCATGATTCCATCGTCCAAACTTTTGAGAACTTCCGAGGCCTTCCACACCGTCTCCAGTTCCTCCGCGAGCTCAATGGTGTAAAATATTACGACGATAACTTCTGCACTAACGTTTCCTCGCTACAAGTCGCCTTGCAAGCCTTCCCGAAGCAAGACATCGTGCTTATCGCCGGTGGTCGCGACAAGACCAACAACCAAGATTTACCAGAAATTGTCGATCTGCTGCGTAATCACACCGCAAAAACTATTTTAATCGGCGAAAGCGGCCACGACATTGCCAGAATCTTAACTAACACACAAGTTTCTGATGACGATCTGACCGACCTTTTAGCAAAAACTACTCACAATCAGTTTTTTCTCGCCACAGATCTCGCTCAAGCTACGAAACTAGCTAAAAATCTCGCCGACCAGCTCTACGCTGCAAATAGCCATCCCACCATCGTCCTGATGTCGCCCGCCGCGGCCAGTTTCGACATGTTTGAGAATGTCTACGATCGTGGTGCTCAGTTCCAACAGCTCGTGCAGGAGCTCGCATAATGGCCAGCCCCCTCGCCAAACGTCTCGACCAGCTCCGCCAAGAAATCGCCCAAGCTTGGCAAAAACTTCAGCTCGATCAGAAATCCCAAGAGATCGCCAAACTCGAGACTGAAGTCACCGATCCGAACATTTGGTCTAATCCCGACTACGCTCGTCAGCAGAACGAAGCTCTTGCTCGCCTCACCGATGAAGTTCAACCTTGGAAACTACTCAAACTCCAAGCCGAAGACCTTTCCGAACTCATTAATCTCGCCGATAGCAGTCTATCCGACGAGCTCGACTCTCAACTCACCGCCTCTGAGCAAGATCTCCAGCAGCTCAAACAAACCCTCAAGTTCAACGGCAAATATGATCATCTCTCCGCCATCCTCCGCATTACTTCCGGCGCCGGCGGCATCGAAGCGATGGACTGGGCTAGCATGCTCGAACGCATGTATCTCCGCTTCTGCGAACGCAAGAAATTCAAAATCACTTGCCTTGAACGCATTCCCGGCGAAGAAGCCGGCATCAAGACAGCCGTTTACGAAATTAACGGCGCCAATGCCTATGGCCTACTTAAAAGCGAACATGGCGTTCACCGCCTCGTCCGTCTCTCGCCTTTCAACGCCGACAATCTCCGTCAGACTTCTTTCGCACTGGTAGAGATCCTCCCCGTCATCGACACCGCCGAGGATATCCAGATTGACGACAAGGATCTCCGTATCGACGTTTATCATTCCGGCGGCCATGGCGGCCAGTCTGTCAACACGACTAATTCCGCTGTCCGCATTACCCACTTACCAACTAATATTGTCGTTGCCATTCAAAACGAACGCTCGCAGCTCCAGAACAAAGAAAAAGCCATGGAGATTCTTCGCGGCAAACTCGCCCAGCTCCAGCAAGAGCAACAAGCCGAGAGCCTCGATAAGCTACGCGCCGGCGAATCCGCCGCATGGGGCCAGCAAATTCGCAATTACGTCCTCCAGCCTTACAAGCTTGTCAAAGATACTCGCACCAAGTTCGAAGACAAAGATCCGGACAAAATTCTCGATGGCCACCTAGACGATTTCATCAACAGCTACCTCGAATCATTGTAAAACAACCTTATAATAAATTTCGAAATTGTAATATCATCGCGCTTGCGTTATAATATAAACATGATTCTGCTTGATCATGTTACAAAAACTTACCCCGGCGACGCAGACCCGGTACTTGATAATATTTCCCTACATATCGACCCGCATGAGTTCGTTTTTTTGGTTGGTAAATCTGGCGCTGGCAAATCTACGCTCATCAAAATGATTACCAAGGAGGAAACTCCTGATTCTGGCAAAATCCTTGTCGGCGGAATCGACCTCGATTACGTCAAGCGTCGCCATATCCCACATTACCGTCGCCGCCTCGGCGTCGTCTTCCAGGATTACAAGCTCCTTCCTACTCGCACAGTTTTTGAGAACGTCGCTTTTGCGCTCGAAATCGCCGGTATGAGCGGACGCGACATTCAGCGCACTGTACCAAAAGTTCTCGACCTCGTCGGGCTCGAAAACAAAGCTAACAAATTCCCGTCTCTACTCTCCGGTGGGGAACGTCAGCGTGTCGCAATTGCCCGTTCCGTCGCTCGCCAGCCGAAGATTCTCATCGCTGATGAGCCTACCGGCAATCTCGATAAACTCACCATGAAAGAAATCGTCGACTTATTACAAAAGATTAATGATTTCGGCACTACGCTCCTCGTCACCACGCACGACGAGAATATCGTCAATAACCTCAGCAAACGCGTTGTCACCCTCAAAAAAGGTCGTATCATCGCCGATCAGAAGATCCACGGCATATACCGCCTCGATGACACTCCGGTTCAAACCACCGCTCCCGAGCCAGTTGTCCAGATCACTACTAATAAACCAATTATTCAGAAAGTCTATTCCGCCACCGCACAATCCTCGCCCCGCAAAAATCAACCCACACACAAAAACTCCAAGCCCACCACTAATAAATCTTCCGTACCTCTCAAGTCTACTACTCCGCCTAAGAAATACGCCCGCGATTCCGCTAATCAGTGGTACGCCGCCGGCAAACCGCTCAAATCCGCCCCCAAGCTCAGCATGCTCAGCCCCGCCCAGACTGTCAAGCTCAAACCCGCACCGAATATCAAACAAATCCCTAAACGCCCGCTCGGTCGTCCTAAGTCAAAGCGTGTAGTCTAGGAGAAAATCAAACATGGTAGAAAAAAAAGTTCGCAACAAAATTAATCATACTCGCGAAGTTCGCGCCAAACAAAAAGAAAACCTCAAAACTCTGGTCGAGAACAGTAGCGGTGGCAAACTTCGCACTGCTGGGCGCGTCGTCAAATACGGCGCCGCCAGTTTCTCGCGCAACATTTGGCTCTCGATCGCTGCCACCCTCGTCATGACCATCACGCTCGTCATTTTGCTCGTCACCGTAGGCGCCAGCCTCATCCTTAATTCCACCGCCGAAGCCATGCGCCAAAAGATCGACATCACCATCTTTTTCCGCCCTGGCACTGAACTCGCCGTCCTCGAGAACATGTCCGACATGGTCAAGACCGATGAGAACGTCCGCAGTGTCGAAGTCGCCGATTCCGCTATGGAATATCAAAAGTTCCTCGAAGAAAATGCCGACAATACCGACTTAATTGCTGCGCTCGAAGACGAAGAAATGAACCAAATGATGCTCAATACCATGCAAGCTACCATGCGCCTCAAAGTCTACGACCCCGAAAATCTCGATTCCTTGAAAAACATCGTCAATACTACCGAAATTTTCCAGCAAAATCTCGACCCCGAGAAAGAGCCGACCTACGACGTCAACAAAGCCGAGATTGCCACAATCAATTCCTGGGCCAACGTCGCCAAAAACGGTGGCCTCATCCTCGGCGCGGTCTTTCTCGTAATTTCCATCCTGATGATTTTCAACACCATTCGCATGGCCATCTTCTCTCGCCGCGAAGAAATCTACATGATGAAACTCGTCGGCGCCGATAGCGGCTTTATCCGTGGGCCCTTCCTAGTCGAGGCTCAGATCTGTGGCGTCATTTCTGGTATCTGCGCCAGCACGATTGCTTATTTCGGATACACTTTTCTCGCGCCGCGCCTCAGCGCTTACGGTATTGACATTTCCTCCGTCGAGATGTTCATGACTACCAGCAAGCTTGTCATCGTCTATCTCGTCGTGATCGGTGTCGGTATGCTCATCGGTCTAATTTCCGCTCGCCTCGCCTTGCACAAATATCTCAAATAACTTTACACCTTAGCATAAGCGTGATATACTAAAACTGTAATCTATCAAAGGCTTATATTTATGATGCAAAAACACAAAACTATTGGACTTCGCACTATCATCTCTACTGTAGTCATCGTTGGCGTAATCATCGCTAGTCAATTATTGATCAGTCTTCATTCCGAACCAGCTACCGCCTACCCTTACGGCTGTGTCACGCAAGCCTGCCGCGAGGCTTCCGACCGCGCCAGCAATTCCGAAGCGCGCGCCAAAGAAGCTGCCGCTAACGCCCAGACTCTCGAAGGCGAAGTCGCCCGTCTCGACGCCGAAATCGCCGCACTCGAAGACGAAATCGCTCGCAACCAAGCCGTCGCCGATGATCTGTCCGCTCAGATCACTACTAACCAAGAAAAACTCACTCTCCAGCAAGCTGCTCTAGCAAAATTATTAGTCACCATGCACTTCGAGGAAGAACCAGATGCCATCCTAATGCTCGCCGGCAGCTCCTCACTTGGCGACTTCGCCGAAAAGCAGTCTCGCCAAACCACCGCAAAGACACAAGTCGCCGAGTCCGCCGAGAACGTCCGCCTACTCAAAGAAGAACTAGAAAAGCAAAAAGTCAGCGTCGACGCTCTCATTGCTAGCACCGAACTTAGCCGCAATGAAGCTGCTACCAAACGCAATGAGCAAGCTTCGCTCATCGCTAAATATCAAAATGACAGTGCCGCTTTCGAAGCCGATTCGGCCGCTGCCCGTGAGATCATGCAGCAAGAAATCGCCGCCGAAATCGCTCGTTACAACAGTGGTGGCGTCGTCGGCGAAGGCTACAACTCTTACCCTTGGGCTAATCAATGTCCGTGGAGCAACCTCGCCTTCATTACCGTCGGCGGCTACGTCTGCCAGTGCACTAGCTACGCCGGCTATAAAGTCCAGGAACGCTGGAATTATTACATCTCTAACTGGGGAAACGCTTACAACTGGGGCAACAGCGCCGCACGTGCTGGCTTCGTCGTCAACGATACTCCCGCTCCGCACACCGTCGCCTATTCTACCGCCGGCGAATGGGGACATGTCATGTGGGTGGAAAGCGTCAACGCCAACGGCACGATCAATCTCAGCGAATACAACAATAGCGCTAGCTCCAAGAATGGTTATATCGCCGACTTTGGCGCCCGTTACAACGTCAATCCGCATACTTACCGCTATATTCATTTCGACCAACGCCTCTGGTAATCCACTTATTTTTACTAAATTCTTACAAAAATATGCTAAAATAGTAGCATGTCAGAAAAGTGGGAAGAACGGAAAGTCAGCCTCGGCGGAGCCATTATCGCTGCCGTTGCTACATTAGTGATCGGCATTGGTATCGGCACTTTTTGGGATACTCTTTCCGCCAACTTTCTCCCCTATCTTGGGTTCAAAACTACCGTCAAGACCGATTGGTCCGAGCTAGACGAAGTCTATAGCGCTCTCGCCTCCAACTATAACGGTGATCTTGACAAAGCTCAGCTCATCGAAGGCGCCAAGAAAGGTCTCGTCGCCGCTGCTGGCGATATTTATACCGTCTACATGGATAAAGACGAGTCCAGTGATTACCAAGCCGTCTTGCATGGTGATGTCGGAGCCGGGATTGGCGTCGAAATGGCTTTACGCGACGGCACCGTGCGCATCCTTCGCACTCTCCCAGACAATCCTGCTGGCAAAGCCGGCGTCAAAGCTGGTGACATTATCTACAAAATCAACGACGAAGAAGTCTATCAAAAAGATTCTGACTACATCGCGTCCAAGCTACGTGGCGAAAAGGGCTCCCAGGTCAAACTTACCGTCATGCGTGATGACGAAGAAAAGTCTTTCAACCTCACCCGCGAGGAAATCAATAATGTGTCCGCCTATGTCGATTATGACGGAAGTACCGCTATTATTACCGTGACTCGCTTCGACAACGATACGGGCACCATTGTCCAAAAAATCGTCAACGACGAATTCGCTAAACGTGGGATTAATAAAGTTATTCTTGATCTTCGTAATAATGGCGGTGGCTACGTTTCCGCCGCAAAGGACCTCCTCTCGCTCTGGATTGATGGTGAGCCAATTCTCGTCCAGAAGAGCCGCAACGATCAAGAAGACATCACGAAGTCCAATCGTGGTCAAGCCAAACTCGCCAATACGAAAACCGTCGTCCTCGTCAATGGCGGCACCGCCTCTGCTTCCGAAATTGTCGCTGGCGCGCTCAAAGATTATGACAAAGCCACTCTAATCGGTGAGCAAACCTATGGCAAAGGTGTCGTGCAGACTCTTCTCGATCTTTCTGGCGGCACCACCCTCAAAGTCACCACTGCTAGCTGGTACACACCAAAGGGAACCAGTATCAACGGCGATGGCGTCAAGCCCGACCAAGTCGTCGAGCGGACTTACGACGATATTAATATGAGCCGCGATCCGCAAATGGACGCCGCCAAGAAGTCTAACTAACCTATACACTCAAAATTGTGCTATAATATATAGTATGATCAAAGTATATACTACCCAAACTTGCATGTACTGCCACGCCCTCATGGAATGGCTAGACGACCAAGGTATTGAATATCAAGAAATTGACGCCACTCAGGTACCCGGTATCACTGCCGTACCAGTTACCGAAATCGGCGACCAGCGAATCATAGGTTTCGACCGTTCCGCCATTAAGAAAGCCCTCAAGAATCTTTCCTAGTATCGTCATCTCCAAACATGCCGCCCAATTCCAAAAAGAGCCCTACTGTTCTTGATTCTCTCAAAAAGCCAGATCTCATCCTGGTGCATGGTTTTCGTGGCTCTCCGCTCGGCCTAGCCGAGATCGCCGACTTGCTCCGCACTAGCGGTTATTCCGTGCATATACCGGCGATTCCGCCTTTTGGCGGTGCGCCTGCCCTCGATCGCTACACCCCTAAGTATTACGCTGACTATCTAGCTGACTATATTAATTCGCAAGCTCTCGCACGCCCTGTCCTGATCGGTCACTCCATGGGCTCCGTCGTCGCCTCTGCCACCCTCAATTATTATCCTGAGTTAGTGAATTCTAAAGCTATCCTCATGTCACCGATCTCGCAGCGTACTGCGCCGCCTTTCCGTCTCGTCGCGCCGCTTTCCGCTCTCCTCCCTGCTCGTTCCGTCGACTATATCACGACCAAATATCTCACCACCGTTCATGATCGCACCGAACTCAAGCCCATCCTCAACATCACCCATCGTTGCGGCATCGACCATTCACCGCGCCGTCGCGAAGTCCTCAAAGCATCGTTCTTCTCTACGCATTATTGTATTACTGATTTTAACTTGCGCCAAGAAATCCTCCTACTTGCCGGCGAGCACGACCACCTTGTCCCTCAGAAGCAAACCATCAAAGCCGGCCAGAAGCTCCAGGCCAGAGTCCAATTCCTACCCGACACTGGTCACATTCACAATTACGAACAGCCCCAAGCGACTGTCGACGCTATTATCAAATTTCTCGAAACCTAGAATTAATTTATTCGTTATCCATCGCTTTTTCCTTCAGAATAATCGCTTCCTCATAAATTTCTACAAATCGCGCCAAGGTTCGATTCAAGTCATGTTTTTTAGCAATCTCCAAACTCGCTTCACCATATTTTTTCTGCAAAGTTTTATCCGACAAGACTTCAATCAAAGCTTTCGTCATCGCTTCAACATCACGCGGTTCGCACAACACACCATTTTTCTGATTCTGGCAAATCTCCCGCACTGCGCCCGCATCTACTGCTACTAGCGGCAAACCCGTCGCTGCCGCCTCGATCAAGACAATTCCTTGCGTCTCCGTCTCGCTCGCTGTCGCAAAAACCGTCGCTCCGTGATATATTTCTACAATATCTGGAGGCATCACCCGACCAATGAACTTTACTTTTCCCGCGATCCTGAGGTCTTCCGCCAGTTCTACCAATCTCGGACGATCTGTTCCATCCCCCGTGATCACCAATTCTGCCTCCGGCACCTTCTCTAGCGCCCCCGCAAAAGCCTTCACCACATTGCTAATGCTTTTTTCCGGATCCACTCGCCCCACATACAAGACTCGCGGCACCCCCGGCTCCAGTCCATATTTCTTCAAAACCGCTTCATCCGCTTTACCTGGCGCGAACTGCGACAAATCCACCCCGTTCGACAGAGCCTCCACTGTCACGTCGAAGCGTTTCCGGTCTTTTGGCACCAAATCTTCGATCGCCATCTCCGTCGGCATTGTCGCATATTCGGAATGCTTCAGAAAACTCGCCATGTACGCTCGCAATATCGCATCCAGCGGCCGCTTAATCGGCTTAAACAGTTTCATCTGACTTGTAATATTGTCCGGATACGCATGCCCAGTACTCACCATCGGCACGTTGTATTTCTTCGCATACCGCTGCGCCGCGATCGCGATCATCTCTGCCGTCTGATTATGAATCACGTCCGGCTGAAATTTATTCAAAGCTTTTTTCAGTGCCGGATACGGATCCACTGTAATCCAAATACCATAGCGGTAAGCTAGCCTTGGCATTTGCATACCTAAGAACTCCTTATTGTTTGGGACTTTGTTAATCTGGTCAGGATAAAAGGGAAAACGTATCGAACTCATCGACATCGTCACCACGCCGTCGCGCTTCGTACGGTGTTTTTTACCAGTAAAACTCGGGCAGATCACCATTACTTCATGTCCTTGTTTCGCTAATCCCTTTGCCAAATTATGTGTAAACACTGCTACACCATTCGTCATCGGGTAATAAAGATCCGATGTAATCGCGATTTTCATATACACATATTATACCACCATAATGTTCGTCACTCAATAAGTATGCTATAATATCATTATGAAAAAGAAGAAAACCCCTGCTTCCGTGACCGTCAACCGCAAAGCCCACTATGACTATCAGCTCGACGAAGAATTAACTTGCGGCATGTCTTTGGCTGGGCCAGAAGTTCGTTTAATTCGCGATCATCACGTCCAGCTCAAAGGCTCATTCGTTACGATCAAAAACGGGGAATTATGGCTGAACAATCTCACTCTCGGTGCCGACACTGTTCGCAACATTAAATTGCTCGTCACCAAGAAACAATTCGCCATGCTCAGCCGCGCCAAGCAAAATGGGTTTCAACTCGTACCAGTTAAATTACTCGCCGGCGGACGCTATATCAAGCTCGTCATCGCCACCGGTAAGAGCAAAAAGAAATACGACAAGCGTGAGACCATCAAACAACGCGACCTCAACCGTAGACGCTACTAATTTACTAAGCTCACATCTCTTAGCCGTGTTATAATATTGATATGAAGCTATTTTCTTGGAACGTCAATGGTCTGCGCGCCGGCCTTAAAAAGGGTACTTTCTTGCAGTTCATCACTGCGGAGCACCCCGATGTCTTGTGCTTACAAGAAACCAAGGCCAAGCCTGGTCAAGTCGAAGTCGATTTACCAGAATATACTGAGTTTTGGAACAGCGCCGAGCGTCCGGGCTATTCTGGCACAGCGATTTTCGCCAAGCCCAATACTTTGAGTTATCAAGATACTTTTATCGAAGCCATCTGCACCACTTATCCTTGGCAAGACGACCAGTACAGCAACCCGCTGAGCGAAGGGCGCATCCAGACACTCGAGTTTGACCAGTTTTATCTCGTCAATGTTTACGTTCCCAATAGTAAACCCGATCTCTCGCGCCTCCAGCTTCGCGCCAAGATTTGGGATCCCGCGCTCTTACAATATCTCCAACATCTCGAGCAAACCAAGCCCGTCGTGATTTGCGGAGATTTTAATGCCGCCCATACCGAGATTGACCTCGCCCGACCCAAACAAAACACTCATAACGCCGGTTTCACCCCCGAAGAGCGCCAGGGAATTGAAAACCTCACCCAGGCCGACTTTATCGACACTTTCCGTACGCTGAATCCCGACGTTCAGCGCTACACTTGGTGGTCACATTGGGGCCACGCCCGCGAAAACAACGTCGGCTGGCGCATCGATTATTTCTTCATATCTAAGAGTCTCTTACCCCATCTCAAAGCTGCCGAAATCTACGAAACTATTCCTGGCTCTGACCATTGTCCGATCTCGATCGAATTGGAGTTTTGACCATGCCGAAATTCGCCCCGATCGATAACAACCTCAGCTACTGGCAGAAACAAGCCAAACCGCTTTTTCCTGATCTCGCCTGGAACCTGCCCGAGCAAAAAACCGGCACCGCTGCCGTCATCGGTGGCAACTTGCAGAGCTTCTCCAGTGTCGTGCGCACCGCCGAATTTTTGAGTCGCCATTTCCCACTTCAACACGTCGCTACTATTCTACCAAGCGCCCTGCGGAGTAAACTTCCTAGTATGGAGAATCTCAATTTCACCCCCTCTACCAGTAGTGGCTCTTTTGCTAAATCTTACGAGCTCGAACGTTTCGCCTCCGAGAGCAACCTCACCATCCTCGCCGGTGACATCTCCAAAAACGCCGAGACCGCCATCGCCATCGCCGACGCTATCCGCCAAGATCCAAACTTACTTGTCATCACACGCGATAGCATCGACTTGCTCACCTCTGCCGCCTCCCAATTTCTCACTCTTCCGCGAATTATTATCGTTGGCTCTATGGCTCAGCTACAAAAACTCTTTCGTTCCGTTTACTATCCCCGTATGATTATGCTTTCCCAGCCATTATTGCCAGTCATCGAAACTCTGCATAAGTTCACTCTCAGCTATCCCGCCACCCTCGTCACTTTTCATCAAGACCAAATCATCGTCGCCAGCCACGGAGACATCACCACTACTCACCTGAGCGACACGAATTATTCACCGCTCACTCTTTGGTCTGGTCAGCTCGCTGCCAAAATCGCCGCCTTCAACCTCTTCACTCCCAACAAACCTCTCGAAGCCACCACCGCGGCTATCTTATACGAACCATAAATAGCTCAAATTTGCCATTGCTTTTTACCAAATCTGTGGCATAATAAATACATAGGTTCGTCATTCCACTAGCCCAAAAGGAGGGGTTGTCTTGGTTAGAAAATATCATCTCTGCGACCTATTCACCTTGTTAGAAGTCATCTTGACTTGTACCTTAATAGCGATGACTGTACTGCACGTTTCGTCCGACTATGCCATTTGGGTATTCGTAGCCGGAGAATTATGCGATGCTATCGACGGCCCCTGCGCCCGCCGCTGGCCCTATCCTGACGACGGTAAAAAGCGCTGGTGGCGCCTACCGCATGTCGTCCAAGCAATCGAACATATCAGCGACATCTTATTGATCGGCTCTCTCGCATTGTACCTGCTCTTCCAGCCCGGCCTATTCCATTATCTTACGCTCTATGGCAGTCTTGCTATTGCCTTGATTTGCCTCGTCGTCCAATACCTGCTCTTCACTAAGCCCTACAGCAGCGCCAAACGCAAAAGCCTCACCCTTTTACGCCGTCGATTTTATCTCGTCGGTATCATTATCGGCATCGCCGAGCTCATCTTCTGTACTACCTGGGTTCTTCCGCTCAAAATCGGCGCCTGTATACTCGGGCTCATCGCCGGCGTCATCATCCTGATCGCGAAATGGAATCGTTTCACCGAGTCCGACAAGACTTTTCGTGATTTTCTCCATCGCTGATGCAGCCATCACCACAAAACGGTCGCTCCTACAGCGGCCGTTTGTCATAGTCAGGTTATGACCCAAAGACGACTATTTTATCCTCTTGAGGGCAATTGCCTCAGTATACACTTCTAGGAGCTTCTTCACTTGTTTCACCTGCAATACTTCCGCACGGTGTACCAACATCTTTTTACTCATCTCAGCAATATTCTTCGCCGGCAAATTATCCAGCGCCAGTTGCATCGCGACCGCCGACGGACCATCCGCCATCGCATACCCGCCCTGCGCTACTACTTCGCGCATCGCCGGATCGCAGAAAAACACTGGCAATCCCGTCGCCTCCGCCTCGAGTAGCGTCATCGGCTGCACATCAAAATTATACGACACCACTACGCTCAAATGCGCTTCTTTCATGCGTTCAATAATCTTTTCCCGTTTTACCGGACCATAGAACTTTACTTTCAGATTATTCTTCTCCGCATAACGCTTCGCTTTAGCTAGTTCGTTACCGCCACCATAAACATGTAGCACATACGGCCGCTTCAGATGTTTCAGCGCCTGCAAAAACGGCAAAATCCGTTTTTCACGCGACGCCCGTGAATTCCAAACAATTTTCAGCACGCTACCTTCGTCTAGCTCACGCACTGGGAATTCTTCATTCACTAGCGATTCCGAAATCCCGTTCGAAACTTGCCGAATCGGCTTCGACACACCATAATATTCGATCTTATCCGCAAAATGCCTCGACGGCGTCACCACTATATCCGCCTGCTCCGCATGATTCGCTACTAGACTCCACATCTTCGCCCGCGTCAGCGTCGGCGCCTGGAACTTATCCCGTTTCACTTTGATCGTATGTAGCAAACACCTGCTATGCGCAAAATTTAATATACTCGCCACCAAGAACTTAAACGGATGCGGAATATTGGTCGCGATCGCCATATCTTCACGGCCGTGCTGCGTCTGCACCAGCGGTACACCAAATCTCTTCGCTAGTCTCACTCCCGCAATGCTACAACTCGCCTCGTAATGTACATGCACCACATCGAACTCACTAAACTCCGGAAATTTCTCTAGGACAAACTCTTCCACCACTTTCGGACGTCTTGCAATCACTGAATCATTAATCCGCAATTTCTCATGGCTCGGCACCGTCACCACGCCACTCTCAGTCGCTCTAAACCCCGGGCAAAACAGCACCACCTCATGCCCTAATGCTTCTAGCTCAGCCTTCTGAGCCTTGATCGACGTCGCAATCCCACCATTCCCCCACGGCGCATAGATATCAGTAAAAATTGCAATCTTCATATCTATATTATATCATGCATGTTATAATTATATTAATAATAGGAGGAACCAATCGACATGATTAACTATCGCACGGCGGAAAGCGTTTCGCCCAAACACCCCGACAAACTTTGTGATCAAATTTCCGACGCCATCCTCGACGCTTATCTAGCTGAAGATCCCACTTCTCGCGTCGCCGTCGAAACTTGCGGTGGCCACGGCCAGGTTTTCATCATGGGCGAAGTTACTTCTCGTGCAAATTCTGTCGATTACGCATCAATCATCCATCGCCTCGCTGGTGATGATGTGAAAATCTTCACCAACATCGTCCAGCAAAGTCCCGAAATCGCCCAAGGCGTCGATACTGGCGGCGCCGGCGACCAGGGAATCATGATCGGCTATGCCTGCGACGAAACTCCCGAGTATCTCCCACGCGAAGTCGTCCTCTCTCGCCGTTTAAATCAATTCATTTTTGCCAAGCACCCCTACGATAGCAAAACCCAAATCACATTATGTGATGATCAAGTTCATTCCATCGTCGCCAGCTTCCAAAACACGTCTCAGAAAGAACTCGAGGAATTAGTCCACGCTTTCATTGAACAAGAAAATCTCCAGGGCAACCCAGAGTTGCACCTCAATCCCGCCGGCGACTGGCACCAAGGCGGCTTCGAGGCCGATACTGGCCTCACCGGTCGCAAACTTATCGTTGACAATTACGGCCCACGCATCCCGATCGGTGGCGGTGCTTTCTCTGGCAAAGACCCGTCTAAAGTCGATCGTTCCGCCGCCTACATGGCTCGCCGTGTCGCTGTCGACTACCTCCAGAAGCATCATGCCCACGAGGTCTTCGTGCGCCTCGCCTACGCCATCGGCTATCCCGATCCACTCGAGCGCACTGTCATTATCGATGGTCGCGCCGAACAAATAAAAGGTTACGATCTCACACCTCGAGGCATTATCAAATCTCTCGATCTCTTGCGCCCGATCTACGAGCCGACCGCTCGCTATGGCCACTTCGGCGAAGGCTTCGGCTGGGACAGCTAAAACCCACTACGCTCCAATATATAACCTCCGTTTCGTGTTGCGGAGGTTATCTTAATTTCAAATTATTTTTTCTTCTTCACAAACTTCTTCCCCCACAGCGCATGAAACGCTGCATACCCATATTTATGATTGCGCGGATCCTGGAATAAGAGATTTCCACGTATCGGAAAAATCGTCAGCAGCAAATACGCCGCTATAATTATCACACTCACTACCATACTAATAATATTTCCAACTTCACCAATCGCCGGCAAACTCAAAATGTACACGAACGCCGCCGTACTCAAGAACGCTGCCACCGCGAACGTCGCAATATCTACCGGCAGAATCGCTCGCCGAGTAAATGCCGTGTAGCCATAGAAAATTATGGGGATCACAATCACTGGCACGATGAAGGAGACGCTGCGCGCCAACCAATAATTCGGATTACCGCCCAAGAACCATACATCCGCTAGCGTACAGCAAAATATTCCCGACAATGCCAGCTTCACATGTTCCCAAGTACTTTCATTTACCGCCGCGAACATCCCCACGATTTTATTTTTACCACTCCATTCATACGCGAAATGTAGTAATGACCCGATCAACGTCACCGCCACCGTCTCCACGATTAAAATAATCCACCAAGTTTCCATATTTATTACTTTTAATACAATTATTTTAATTTTTATATCACCAACTAAGAAAAATAATTCCTAGCCATAAATTACATTTTAATTATAGCATAGCATTTTCCACTTGTTTGAAAAATATAATTTTTTATTAAGAATCTCCCTCCAAACCACCATTTTCACCCCAAAAATCGTTGTAAGAAAATTTTTTATTTTAATTTTCACTAGTTTTGTAAGTTTTTGCACCCATTCATAAATGTAAAAATTTTTGTAAATTAAGTTTTCGTATCAAAAATATATTTTTAAAACCACTTCCACAAACTTTCTACTTGACTCACGTATCAAATCGCAGTATCATTGTATTAAGTTAATGATACAATGATACATGGAATTTAATTTTACTAACGACCGGCCCATATACCTTCAGCTCATCGAACAGCTCGAGCGCTATATTATTTCCGGTCAATTCTCACCCGGCGATAAATTACCTTCCGTGCGCGATCTCGCTTTTCTCGCCAAGGTCAATCCGAACACCATGCAGAAAGCTTTGCAAGAATTAGAAGACAAAAAGCTCATCATCACCCAGCGCACTAACGGCAAATTCGTTACCGACGACGAAAAATTCCTCCACAAACTCCAGCAACGATTCGCTAAGTCCAAAATCCAATCTTTCTTATCCGAAATGCAGGAGCTAGGTTTTTCACGCACCGAGCTTATTGAATATTTACAAAATTTAAAAGAGAATCATTAAATGTCTACTACTCATCCAAGTACCCACACGCCCCTACTAGAGTATCGTAATGTTACTAAATGCTACGATCATAATTGCGTTCTCCGCGATATTAATCTCGTCATGCCTGCCGGGAAAATAATTGGTCTACTCGGTAAAAACGGCACTGGCAAATCTACTTTGATCAAACTCGCCAACGATCTGCTCACTCCTACCAGTGGGGAAATACTATTCCAAGGCCACCCGATCGGCGTCGACAGCAAGCGCCAGATTTCTTATCTTCCTGAGCGCACTTATCTCGACAAGTCTATGACCATCGCGCAAACTCTCAAATATTTCCAGACTTTCTATGCTGATTTCGACTGCGCCAAAGCCAAACAATTGCTACAAGACCTCGACTTAGATCCATCCATGCGCATTACCAAAATGAGCAAGGGCATGCAAGAAAAACTCCAGCTCATCCTCGTCATGAGTCGCCACGCTAAGCTTTACATCCTCGATGAGCCGCTCGGTGGGGTCGATCCCGCTACTCGCGATTACATTCTCGATACTATTCTCAATAACTTCGATGAAGGCGCCAGTGTCCTTATCTCTACCCACCTCATCGCTGATATCGAACGCATTCTCGACGAAGTAATTTTCATCGACCATGGCAATATCGTCCTCCAAGTCGACGCCGATGAACTCCGTACGCGCGAAGGCAAATCAGTCGACGAAATCTTCCGTCAATATTTTAAAGCTCATAGCCAACATAATTAAATAAGGATCTCCTATGTCAACTCATCCTATCGCTCAACTTATCAAATACGATCTCAAATTCGTCTACAAACAAGTCATTATCTTCTACATTATTGTTCTCACACTTGCCATCACCGCTCGCCTCACCAATGTCAACAATCCTCCTTTTATCATTCAATTCATCCACGAATTTGCCCAGGGAGCTACTTTCGGTTTTTCCATCGGCATGATTATTAATGCCAGCTTGCGCACTTGGGCGAAGTTCAAATATAGTATGTATGGCGACGAATCCTATCTCTCGCACACTCTTCCACTCAAGCGCACCACACTCTGGAATGCTAAGTTTCTCGCCAGCCTCATTGTGATCGCTCTCAGTATCGTAGTCTTCCTCGTTTGTATTCTCATTATCTTCCTCTCGCCCAGTTTTATCGAAATGCTCCGCAGCTACTCTCCAGATTTCTGGCTCGTCCTCATTCTCTTCGCCCTCGGCATCCTCTGCCAATTCATCTTCATTATGCAATGCGGTCTCACTGGCCTCATCCTCGGCTATCGCCATGACCGCAGCCCTATGGTACACTCCGTCATCTACGGTATTGCTCTTTATAACGGTGTCGGCATTTTTCTCATTGCTATTGCGCTCCTCTGGTCACTCTTCGACCCCGCCATGCACAGCATGCTCATAGATGGCACATTCCAGAGCGTCAACGACATCTATAAACTTCTCGGGCTCATTGTTGTCGGCTACGCTATCACCATCGCCGCCTCCTACTTCGTCAACAAACATTTCATCGCCCAGGGCGTCAATGTTGATTAAAATTTCTTACTTGTAAATTGCACCCCCCCCCCGTGCTATAATTAGATTATAAAATATCATAACATCAGAAAGGCAACATCATGCCAGGTTTAATCCTCAAGCACGTTTCCAAAACCTTCGCGCACAAAAAAGTCGTCGACGATATCTCGCTCAGCATGCCGCAACCTAGCGTCTACGGATTACTCGGCACCAACGGCGCCGGCAAGACCACCACGATTCGCATGCTACTCGGCATCATCACCAAAGACAGCGGCGAAATCACTTGGAACAGTCAGCCCGTCACTCGCGAAACCGTTAATTTCGGCTACCTGCCCGAAGAGCGCGGTGTCTACCCGAAAGTCAAAATCGCCGATCAGCTCGCCTACTTCGCCGAACTCAAAGGTATGGACGCTGCATCCGCCCAGCAAGCTATTCATCATTGGGCCGAGAAGCTCCACGTCACCGAATATCTCGACATGCCCGCCGAGAAGCTGTCGAAAGGAAATCAACAAAAGATCCAATTCATCACCGCCGTGCTACATAATCCCGACCTCGTCGTCCTCGACGAACCATTCAGCGGACTAGACCCGATCAATACTGATCTCCTCAAGAATATTATCATTGACCTCGTACGTGATCAAAAATACGTCATCATGTCCGCTCATCAAATGCCCACCATCGAAGAGTTTTGCAGTGATATCTTAATTCTCAATCGTGGTAAAACTGTCCTGCAAGGGAATCTCAAAACTATCAAAGCTAGCTATCCCGCTGCCCGTGTCCAAATCACCACCGAGCAGCCAATTGATCAATATGTCAAAGAAGCTAAATTAAAAATTAAGCACGAGCAAGATCTCCGCTACACGCTGAAAATTTCTAGCGAGCAGCAAGCGCACGATTTACTCTCTACGCTCGTCAAAAACAAAATTATCATTAATGATTTCGAAATTATGAAACCTACCCTCAATGACATTTTCATCGAAAAGGTTAATACAAAAACTCCCCAGTCCGTCGCTCAGAAAGGAACTAACTCATGAAAGATATTTTCACCGTTGCGAAATTCACTATGCGAGATATGCTCAGTCGCAAATCCTTCCGCATCTCCACACTGATCATCCTCGTCCTCATCGTCATCGGCTTCAATGCCCCAAACATTCTCAGCTCTATCAACGGCGGCGATTTCAACGACAAGATTCTCATCTCCGATACTGAGAATGTCTACGAAGGGCGCTTATCTCTACTCCCGAGCGATAATGGCTACGAATTCATTATCGCTCCAACTGACCTCGATACGATTAAGACCAAAATCACCAACGGCGAGATCGATTCCGCGATTATCATCAACAAAGGTCAAGACGCGGTTAACTTGCAATACATCGTCAAGAACGCCGCTACTAGTGGTAACACCCCGCAGCAGCTTATCGACTCGCTGAGTACTCTCTACCAGAATCTCCAAATCGACAAGCTCCAGCTCACACCCGCCCAACTCGCTTCAATTTCTACGCCCGTCACCACCGAGATCGTCCAAGTCGACGAGCAGCAGATTAGTGGCAACATTTTCGTCATGATGATAATGTCGATCGTCCTCTTCTATGCAATTTATTTCTGCGCCTACCAAGTCTCTAGCTCGATTACTGTCGAAAAAACTTCCAAGATTATCGAAACTCTCGTCACCTCTACTAGCCCGCGCAATATCGTCCTCGGCAAGACTATCGGCATCGGCCTGGTCGGGCTTCTACAAATGGTGCTTTTCGTCATTACTGCCGTCATTAGTGCAAATCTTTTCCTCGACCGGGAGTTACTCTCGCAAGTCCTCGACTTATCCAATATCACCATCGGGCTCGGACTAATCACGCTCGTCTACTTCATCCTTGGCTATTTCGTCTTCGCCTTCGGCTACGCCCTCACCGGCTCCACCGTCAACAAGCCCGAAGATATCCAAGCCGCCAATACGCCCGTTGCCTTGCTCGCGATGTTTAGCTTCTACCTCGCCTATTTTACCCTCACCGATCCTACCAGCAGTCTCAACGTCTTCGCCGCGATCTTCCCATTTTCATCGCCTTTCTGCATGCCGATTCGTATGATGATGGGGCTAGCCAGCACCGGCGAAATCATCATCTCCATTCTCGTACTACTTGTCACCATCTTCCTCATTGCTAAGATCACTATCAAGATTTATTCTGACGCCATTCTGAACTACGGCACCAAGCTCAGTCTCTCCGAACTTATCAAAATGTACAAACAAAAATAATTACCAAGGAGTAATATGACATCAAATCCCGACATCATCATTCACGGCGTTTATCAACATTACAAAGGCGATTATTACATTGTCGAAGACATCGCTAAGCACACTGAAACCGGCGAAGAACTCGTAATCTATCGCGGTTTGTACGAAGATGCACCACTATGGGCCCGACCAAAGACCATGTTCCTCGAAGAAATCACCCCCGGCCAACCCCGCTTCACCTTGCAACATATCAAAAGTGTTGCGCACTAAAGCCCTAAGCAAATATTTAGCCTCCAATCATCAAACTTTAGAGGCTAAATTTTTATCTATCAAAAATTATGGTCACAAGTTGTCTTATAGCGTGTCTTGTCTTTATACTTTTCCAGATCAATCTTCGTGTCCTTTAGCCACGTATCCACTTCCGCCCGATATTGCGCCGTCAACTTCTCATCTCCACAAGTCTGCAGTGACACCATAATCCATCCGTCATAATATGTAATTTGATAAAGCGGATTACCATGCGCGTCGTACTTCGTATATGGTAAATATAAATCAAGATCCGTCGAATTATTATACTGCCCATCACAAAAGCTATCAGGGTATTTCATCTCCTCACGCTTCGGACAATTAATTACTGCGCGTTCCATAATATTCGCACGACTCCCCCGAGACGGCCAAGAAAAAGTCACCGCGAACGTTTGGCGCAAAGCATCAACATCCACCAAGAACTTCGCAACGGTCGTATCGTCTCCAACAGACTCCTTATACGAACCTTCCCGAATTACAACATCGTATTCGCTCACCTTACCTTCCGGAAGGTTAAACCGTTTATTCAAAACAAACCATAAAGTGCTCTGTAAATCTTCCTTGTAAGCTCGCGGAGCGGCGGATGCATATTTTTCTAGATTAGAAATAACGACTTCATCCTTAGACCTCAAACTAAAGACGTTAATCAACCCGACAATAACCAATAACACAAAAACAACAAAGCATACCAGCAAAACTAGTTTTTGCTTTGTACTCAAATTTTGCATCACGTTTCTAAACATTTCGCCTCCTATATTCCAACTAATATTGAATCCAAAGCGGCATAATAATATTCCGACGTCGTAAAGGCTGACAAAGATTCTTCGTGCGCACCCGGCCAAGTGCTTGACCAGACTCCACACCCAGCCTCACCTACAATAATTATATCGCGAGACACATCAATTCCTAGAACTATTCCAGTATGTCCACTACTAACGTACGGTGGGGACCCATGCAATTTACTAAAAACAGAATACACTTTCGGGACATTACTATAAGTTGCTCCAGGCACATTATCAACGATATATTGCGCCATCTGACTTCCGTCCGTATAAGTAGTCACCTTTTGCGAAGTATAAGTATTCACAAACCAATAAGGCACTACCGGGCAGTTATTTAAGAAATTGCTACCGCACCCGACATTGAGCGCCGTAATATCCACGCCACTAATATTAACTTGACTGCCTTCACTATAATATACACCCGGATCAGCCTTATCTCTATAAGCCTGCATAAACTTTTGCGCCTGTTCCAAAGTCATGCCGCCCGCCACCAGCCCGGATATTCCTCCTGGTATACACGCATTATTATAGGTCGATGACGGATTACGTTTTAATGCTGCTTCCACGTCAGGCCAGATATTGCCTGGATCAACTTTACCATTGCCCGGTACATGCATGTGTCCTAAGACACCCTTATAGCTTCTCATTTCCGCGTCCGACAGCTCTTTGTGCGTCTTGTCCCATACTACGCTAGAAGTTAGCGGAACGCCCGTATATTGCGAAATAGCGTTCAAATAATACGCCAAGTAGTCCCAATCTTCCGGTTGCAACTGGTCTAGGCTATACCCACCACTCGCTCGCATACAGCCTCCATCCACACCAAAACCTTCGCCATTATACCCGCACCCCACAATCTCAATCTGAATAGCATAGCCATCATAAGTGCTAACCGCCAACGATGGCTTACTCAACGGAAAATGTTGAAACCCCTTTTTATTTTTCAAATCAATCGTGAAATGCGCTGGATAATAATTGCCACCATACGCCGCCAGACCAGCCGTCAACCCCGCCGTGTAGTGCAAAATTATCGCGTTAGGTTTTCCATTGGCCGTACTAAACTTATCTAGCACAATGTCATCAGTCAGAGCAATGTTAGCCGGCTCTTTTTGCAGCCCTTCAATTCCGCCCACCCAGCCTTCCGCATCTACACCCGAAGTCGGCATAAAACTCGTCGTACTATTTGCGAATTGATCATAAAACTGCCTAGCGAACTCTCTGCGCCCACTAGCATTTTGATAAAGATAAGTGGTACCACCATACATCTCGTGCATCACGCCAATGACGCCGTGATCTTGCAGTGCATCCGAACCGTTAACTGCTCGCTCAGCAGTTACCAGAAACAGCTCTGCATATGACTCAGGGCTATTTTTATCGGATACGTTATTTATATTTCTGACAAACAAATTGAAATTGTCTATTTTTACTATCCACGCTAGCTGCAGGCTAATCGCTTGCGCCTCCACATCGGGCGGTGCAGTTGACGGACTATTATAGTTCAGGTAGGGCAGCCATCCATTATCAGTGAACAGTTTGTACATCCCAGCATCATAAGTCTGGTGCAAACCATAATACTCAGATCCGGGACGATGTTCGAACGGATCTAGCCCAGTTTCCGCATTCAAGTTTCCCATAATTCCCGCAATCACCGCTGGGTTATCCGATACTCCTGCTATTCCGGCTTGAGCAAACCAGTTCCATATATACGCAGCATTTCCTTCGCCGTCCACCAATCCCACGCTTCCAGGACCACAATCAATCCCGCCGCTCCCATTATAGTAATATATCCCGTTCGCATCATTCATATCTAATGTCGCTTCGTCTGGCAACGCCGCATAGGCCAAACTGCTCGGCATGAAAGTAAGTATCATCGCTAGCAAAACCAGCATCACCCGTCTCAAAATACCTCCACGAGTTTCTGGTTTTATTAACATCATACTTCCTATTATACCAAATATTTTATCATCATACTAACGTTACCTGAGTTAAACCACCTTTCCTAAAATAACCATAAGAATTTTCCCACAAAACTCTTCCGACGTTATATAATAGAACTAATTACAATAAATTAAGGAGAATTTTGTGGCAACCAAGAAATCACAAACTGCGAAAGTAGCTCCGAAAGCTACCAAGACTGTCACGACTTCCACCGGCAAGACCAAGACCATGCCCGCTAAGAAGCCTGCGACTAAGCCCGCCCCAAGAGCAAAGACAACTACGACTAAATCCAGCAAAACTACTGCAAAAACTACTAAGACCGCTAAGCCTACCAAGCCCGCCAGCAAGACCGGCCGCATCATTGCCTGCATTATCGGTACGCTCGCCGCTATCGCGCTTGTCGTCATCGTGATCATCATGATCGTTTGCAGCATGAACAGTCACGCTGACCTCACGGTCAAGACTGCCGACGGCCAGAAAATCACTACCGAGTATGTCGGCTTCAACGATAATAAATTCAAGCTCAAGATCCCAACTTCTTTCCACGCACTAAGTGCCGATGAGGTCAAAGCCGAATACATTACCGATTCTGGTAATATCAAGACTGTAGTCTATGCAAGCGACGATAAGAAGATTGCTATCGCCGTCGCACCTACCGATACTGCCGCTACGAACGACAACATCAAAAGTTCAGCCGAAACTCTTGAGGCTGCCCTCAAGCAAAACGGTCAAAATCTCACCACCGATTATTACACGCAAGGGAATTACAATATCGCCAATCTCAAATTTGACGGTCCTGACACTTATGAGCATCTTATCTTCTTCGCTCAAGATAACAAACTCACCACCGTTACCTTCAGCTGTCCGAACGACGAGCGTGACAACTGGCAAGGCGTCGGCAACTTCATCATGAAATCTCTCGAATTTAACGAATAGTTGCTGCTATAAAAATCTCCTCCAAAAGCGAGGAGATTTTTTATGATTCTACCGTATAAGTCTCCTCATTAATCACCTCATTTTGCGGATTCCTCGGTTTTGTGAAATACCCTTGTTCCTGCGCAACTTTAAGCACATATTCTAATAGCTCCGCCATCGGCTGCACGAAACTTTCCGGTTCCACCGGCTCCTTTCTCGCAAACTCCGGCGTTGCTAGCGTCCTGCCATAGATCCATTCGCCTTCACGGTCCGGATCTGGCTGCGCCGGCCCGATTCCCGACACTCGCGCCACCATCCGCGCCCAGTTCTCATGCACACCTTCTGCTTCATTAATATATTCTAGGTAGCCCAAATAATCACACTGGTCTATCTTACAATTCAGCTCCTCTAACACTTCACGTTTTAGCGCAGTCTGCATGTTCTTATCTTCCGGATCGATGTGACCACCCGTCACCTTCCGTACAGCCCCATTTTTATAACGCAACAGGATCCGTCCATCCGCCGTCACCAGTACTGCGTGTACTCGCTCTACTTTCTGATCCTCCGGCCAGGCTCCTAAATGCAAAATAAATTTCTCCATAAGATTATTCTAACATATATAATATATGTATGAATAAGGTCTACGCCGCTATCGATCTCAAATCTTTTTACGCTTCCGTCGAATGTGTCGAGCGTGGCCTAGACCCGCTCACTACTAATCTCGTCGTCGCCGACGCCAACCGCACCGAGAAAACTATCTGCCTCGCTGTATCACCTTCGCTCAAATCTTACGGTTTGCCCGGCCGCGCCCGCCTGTTCGAAGTTGTTTCTAAGGTCAAACAAATCAACGCTGCCCGCCTCGCTCGGGCACCCTTTAAAGCTTTCCTCGGCAAAACTCATCAAAATCCCGAACTCCAGCACAACCCCCACCTCGCGCTCGATTACATTATCGCGCCGCCCCGCATGCAACTCTATCTCGACTACAGTACCCGCATATATCAAATTTATCTCCAGCACGTCGCACCCGAGGATATCTTCGCCTACTCGATCGACGAAATCTTTTGCGATATCACCAGCTATCTAAAGACTTCTGGCCTCACACCCGAACAGTTCATCACTAATATGATCATGCAAGTTTTCCGCGAGACCGGCATCATCACTACTGCCGGCATTGGTACGAACTTATTTCTCGCCAAGATCGCCATGGACGTGCTCGCCAAACACGCCACACCCAACGCTGCTGGCGTCCGTCTCGCCGTACTCGACGAACTGAGCTTCCGCAAGCAACTTTGGGATCATCAACCTCTAACTGATTTCTGGCGTATTGGCCCGGGCTATACCAAACGTCTCCAGCAACATTTCATGTACACCCTCGGTGACGTCGCCCGCTGTTCGCTCGACCAGCCTGAATTACTCTACAAACTTTTCGGTATCAATGCAGAATTACTCATCGACCATGCCTGGGGATGGGAGTGTGTAGAAATCGCTGATATTCGCAAACATCAGCCCCACGGCAAAAGCCTCAGCAAAGGCCAAGTCCTCTCCTGTCCGTACGATTTCGGCAAAGCGCGCATTATCGTCGACGAAATGACCGAAGTCATCACACTCGAAATGATGCAAAAGGAATACTTTACCGACCAGCTCGTCCTTCATATTTCTTACGACGTCAGCAGTATGCAGATGGCGCCACTACATCCCGATATTCCGATCGCCCAAGACCGCCACGGCCGTAACAAGCCCAAATCCGCCCACAGTACTTGGCGCCTCGACCATCATACCGACTCACTCCGCACCATTCGCCAAGGTTTTCTCGAATTATACGATCAGTCCGTCTGCCCAGATTTCACCATTCGCAAAATCACACTCTGCGTCGCCAATCTCCGCCCTAAAACTCAAGTCCTCGCCGCCAAAGCCCTCACTCAGACTAATCTCTTCGAGCAGCTCCAGCCCAAATCTCACCAAGAGTCCACCAATCAAAATCTCCAGCGCGCTTTACTCGAGATTCGCCGCAAATACGGAAAAAATGCCATCCTCCGTGGCACTAATTTCGAGCCAGGCGCTACTGGCATCGCCCGCAATCATCAAATTGGAGGCCACCGTGAGTAAAGCGCCAGGGAATTACGACGACATCATCCATCACGATCGCCCTATCATTGCCAATCATCCACCGCTCAGCCTCGAGCAGCGCGCTGCTCAATTTGCCCCCTTCAAAACTATCACGCTCTATCACGATTCTACCGACGACATCGAAGCCCACTCCGACCAACCCGAAACCGAAATTATTTGGGATGAAGAATATCTTAATTCCGACACGGACTTCGCCGCCTAAAAAAATAGCGCCCGAAAGCGCATTTCATATCTGGTGGGCGAAGAGGGACTTGAACCCTCACTCGATTGCTCGAACAAGATTTTGAGTCTAGCGCGTCTACCAGTTCCGCCATTCGCCCTAATCCTACTCCTCATTATACCATAAAATCCAAATTGCAGAAGAGTTTCCCAATATTATGTTTTATTCTGTGTTATAATAACAACATATGGATTCAAACAATGGTGGGATTTTTTCTTCCGAGCAGCCCGAAACTGCTGCCGAAATTGCCCGCAAGAAAGTACTTGCGGTCTATTCTTCGACGGTCGAGAGCCTCAAGCGCAATAATTCTTACGCTGAACAACGCGATGGCAATACTTATGTCGCACCACCAACGCCCGATCCATCTTTCACCGAGCAGCCTGCCGCTCAAGATTATTCCACCCAGAATTATAACACTTACACCTCTCAGCCCACCACACCTCAGACTTTCTCACCCAGCAGCAACGGCACTTTTAATAACGTCCCGATGAATCAAACCGCCGTCAATGAAGAATGGCAACAATATCACTCCGCTTGGCAGAACTATTATCAGAATTATTACAATGATTATTATGCCAAAGCCGCTCAGAATTATCTCGCCACCGAGAAGCTCAAGAGCGAGCGCATCGCCACCGGCAAAGTCCAGAAGAAGCATCGCCTCCGCCGTTTCATGCCACTTATCGCCGGGCTAACCGTCATCCTAGTTTTTCTCTTTTTGCAATATAATCGCCTGATTTTCGCGCCTATCATGGCCTATGTCTCACCTAATTCCGAAGAAGTCGCCTCCAGTATCGAAGCTGTCGACCCTACCATCACCCAAGCCGTCTCGCCCGAGCCGCGCCTGATCATTCCGAAGCTAAATATCGACGTCCCAGTCGCTTTTGGTATCAGCAATTCCGAAGTCGACGAAGCCATGAATCACGGCATCGCCCAGTTCTCCGTACCAGGCGCCAACGCCATGCCTGGCCAAATCGGCAATCTCGTCCTTTCTGGCCATTCCGCTGGCGATATTTATAGTAGCAACCCATATAAATTCATCTTCTCCGGCCTCGAGCGCCTCACCGTCGGCGATCTGATCTACGTCAATTATAATTCCGTGCGTTACACTTACCAAATGACCAAGAGTGAAGTCGTCGAACCTTCCAATGTCGCCGCACTCGTCTACGATACCGACCGCCCGATGCTGACCCTCATCACTTGTACGCCACTCGGCACTTCCCGCTATCGCCTACTCATCTCCGCCGAGCAAATTAGCCCGAGCTACGACGCCAACGCCGAGCCCGTACCCGACCAACCTGATACCACTACTCCGGATTACGACATGCCCGCCAACGAACCATCCTTCTTCGAGAACATCTGGAACGGCCTCTTCGGTAACTAACTTATAATTGCGTCGAAAACTCAGCTATCGTTTTGCAAATATCTTTTTCTTGGGACTCCCGGAGCTTACGAGCGCTACTCTCGTACCTGCTCGCGCGCTAAGACTGTCGCTTTATCAGCATCTTGCATTAAATAATAGATCCAACGACCATTTGATGTCGCCGTCACCATATCGCCAACCATTGCTAAACCATCAGCTTCCTTATTAGCGCTCTTCGCCAAATTTCGCTGATTCGTCCCATCGAAATCCCAGACCAAGATTTCTCCATCCTTCACTGCATACATCATCCCCGTCCCGAACCATTTCAAGACACTGCTCGGCGCTTCGTATTCGTACAAATCTCCCATGTCCAAATCCATCACCATATACTGCGCTGCTTTCTGTGCCACCACAAACTCACCATCCGCGCTCACCGACAGCTCATCCGGCATAGCCTTCAGCTTGCGCCCCGATACTAGCTCCTTCAGGTCTGTAAGTCTTGCGCCTTCTTCGCTATAATTCGGAATTCTACCATATAGCACATTTATCTCATCATCTAGTGTGTAGATTAAATAATCCTCGTCATAGTAATTCGAGATCGCAATTTTCACTGCTTTATCTTGCGGCACATTAGTTATTACCGTCCCGCCCTGTTCGTCATCACGATAAACCCCGATAAATCGCTCTTTCTGATCGTTTTCTGCCACATAGATCACGCTCGACCCGTAACTCCCAAAATCTAGCACGTTATCCAGCAAGACTCGTGACATCACCCTATCTACTGTATTAATACGCTTCAGCTGACGCCTATCCAAGATATATAATCGTGTCGCCGCTCCATCGATCATCTCGACATGCACATCACCTAGCCCAAAAGTCCTCGTGATATTCACACTTTCTGCGATATTCCGCAGATTCACCAGTATCCATTCCGCCACGTCCTGATAAGTCACCTTTACCAAGACTTTCTCTTCATTTGCACTCCAAATTAGCTCATTAATCTTGCCTGCGAACTCGTAATTATGCGTACCAATCCCTTGTGCCGATGTCCTTCGTGAAGTCACTTCTACCATGCCCGGCAACACACCCGATAAATCTAACGGCGTTACTTTCAATTCATCTCCCCGAATATCCAATAATTGCCACTGCGACGATTTTTTTTCAGCGTACAATATATAATTATGATTCTGCGACGGCGCATAAAATTCCAGGCCATTCTCTGACAGTGTTTTTGCCGCCACCACCTTCCGATTCTGTAAAAATAGCCTCGGATAATATAGTCGCATCAGCACACCCGCGTGAATGCTGACCTCCTTTTGCCAGCTATCATACCCCTCCCGCGACAGCTCAAGCTTATGTGTGCCCGCCGTCAGCGTCCGGCTCAAATTTGTCCGCGAGAATAATGTGCTGCCATCAATCGTCACCGTCGCGCCCGTCGGCACCGTGTGCAGCTGCATCAGTCCCGACTGTTCGATCTCTCCATTACTCGAAATCATAAAGCCCATCGCCGCCAACACTGCTACTACCACAATCGCAATCACCGACAGCACCATCCCCGCCTCAGCAATAATCACTCGTACTAATTGACGCTTTTTCTTTTCTTCAAAGTCCATATATAATATATATTATATAACATTTTCGCACGGCCAAACTCATTTCATTTTTCAAAATTTCGCTCTTGCTTTTTTATAGTACTTAAAGTTATAATAGTAATAAGCAAAAACATCATGATGAGGAGTTATAGATGACTGAAATACAACTTGGTTCTGGTCCGTCAAGTTCTGCTACTCATCATATTACCCAAACTTCTCGCACTTTGAATCGCCGTTACGTCGTCCGTCCGACCAATCTCGCGATCGAAGAAGCCGCGCGTACTTCTGTACCGGCCTCGGCGGAGCCTACTGCGGCGCCTTCTCGCCTGGTCAATCTTCGTGTACATTCGGCGGATTTAGTGCGTACTAATGCGCAGCCTGAGCCTGAGCGCACTTCTACTCCAGTGATCCCACATGTTGTCGAATTTGGTAATGATACGGTAGACAACGTGCCGCCTACGGACGCATCACTCGACCTTACCCAAGTCGTCCCGCCCGAAGATATCATTGAACCGACCGCTGCTATCTTACTACCTGAGAATACCGAAGTCAGCACCGTCTCCACTCAATCTTATTACGATGATAATTCTACCGTCACTACTACCACTATCGTCGCTAGTCCGATCACTGAGACCGATCCCGAAACCCTCGCCATATCCATCGCAGCCGATTACGCTGCCGCCAGCCTCGGCAGTTCTGCCACTCCCGCTCCCGAAGACCTCCATACTTTAGAGAATCCTAACAATTCTATCGATGCTGTCGCCCGCGTTGCTTCCGAGGCTATTGCCGCCATCCGGACCGCCACCGATCCAAAAGAAGTCGCCGAACAAATTACCTCACTGCAAGCCTTCGCCGAAGACATTAAATCTACTTCTTCCGCCCCCGAAATGCTCGAGCTCAGCAATACGATCGAGACTTTTATCAATGTCGCCATGAAGTCCGACAAGATTAAGGAAGAAGTCCAGAAGAAACTCGCCGCACAAAAAGCTGCCGAAAACCAAGTCAAAGTCACCACTGCTAAGAAACCTACTACGTCCAAGTCTATCAGTCCCGCTATCAAGCCCACTACTCCTACCGTTAAAAAACCGGCCACTTCAACTTCACCTAAGCTCGCCGCCAAACGCGTCGCTACTAAGCCTACCGCTCGAGCTACCCGTCCTACTCGGCGAACCGCTACCAAAGTCGCTCACCCACAGCTCGTCATGGATCAAGACCAGGCCCTTCGCAAAGCTTTGCGCTCTGTCGCTTCTATGGACGACGAACCAGAAACTCATACTAAAACCGCCAAAAAACCTCAGATCAAGAAAAAGACCAGCAGCAAGCGCTTCGTTCTCGCCTTCTTCTGTGCTATTATTTGCGTTTCTGCCATCGTCTATTTTGTCGGCACCAATATCCCCGACATTTCCGTCAAAGTCGCTGCCATGCAGACCGGCATTGAAGCTACCTATCCATCCTATGTCCCGCGCGATTTTTCGCTTAGCGACATCAGCTCCGAGAATGGCAAGATCACTCTCGCTTTCAAAGGTCCCGACCGCGCTTCTTTCACTCTGACCGAGGAAAAGTCTTCCTGGGACAGCACGACATTGCTCCATAATTACGTCGAACCAACCTGGCAAAACAATTACATCACTACTCACGAGCAGGGAATTACGCTCTACATTTCTGGTGCTAGCGCCGCTTGGGTTAATGGTGGCGTCCTCTATAAAATCGACGCTCCTAGCAATAGCCTGACTAAAAAGCAACTCCGTAATATCGTCATCTCGATGTAAGTCCTACCACAACTATCCATAGCATTAAATAATCTGTTCTATAAATATCTTTTTCTCAGACCCCATAAACATTATTCTATGCTATAATATCATCATGATTACAACTCGTTTTGCTCCTAGCCCTACCGGCTACATTCATATCGGCAACGTCCGAAGTGCCATCTACCCATACTTACTTGCTATGCAACATCACGGCAATTTCATCCTTCGTATCGAAGATACCGATCAAGCCCGCTATGTCGAAGGTGCTACTGAGCTGATCGAGGAGACTCTCGCTTGGCTCGGCCTCGACTGGACTGAAGGCCCGATCATCGGCGGTCCTCACGCGCCATATTTCCAAAGCGAGCGCAAAGCTCACTACATCAAATGGGCCGAGAAGTTAATTGCCGCTGGCCGTGCTTACGCCGATAACACTTCTGCTGAGCAGATCCAAGCCTACCGCGATCAATGCGCCCGAGACAAAGTCCCATATCTCTACCGTAATTTCCGCCCCGAGAATCCTCCCGCTTGGCACGAAGGTCTACCACTGCGTTTCAAAGCCGACCCGAAACCCCGCCACTGGCACGACGAAGTCATGGGTGATCTCTCCGCTGGTCCAGAAGTCCAAGATGACATTATCCTCATCAAGGCCGACGGTCTCCCGACTTACAACTTCGGGCACATCGTCGACGATGCCGAGATGGGCGTCACCCACATCATGCGCGGTGTCGAATATCTACCCAGCGTGCCGAATTATCTCGCCATCTACGAAGCCCTCAGTCTCGAAGTTCCGAAGCTCGTCTCTCTACCCCACATCCTCGCCCCTACCGGCGGCAAGAAGCTCGGCAAGCGCGACGGCGCCAAATCCGTCACTGAGTACCGCGAAGACGGCATCCTCGCCGAAGCCATGCTAAACTATCTCGCTTGTCTCGGCTGGAACGACGGCACCGAACAGGAAATCTACACCAAGGATGAACTAATCGACAAGTTCCGCGTCGATAAGATTCAGAGTTCCGGTGCCCGTTACGACGAGACTAAACTCCTCTGGATGAACGGTCAATGGATTCGCAAAATCGTCGACGAACAGGGCGTCGAGAAGCTCTACGAGCGCACGCTCGGCTTCTGGCCCGCCAGCGCCGATGCTTACGATGACGAATACCGCAAGCGCGTCCTCAGCATTATCTACGACCGTCTCAAGACTCTTTCCGATCTCCGCGACATGACCGGCTATTTCTTCACCGACCCGACCATCGATCTCGACATGATTGTCAATAATAAATTCCTCAAGAAGCTTAGCGAGGAAGAACTTTCCGAGCTCCTCCAGACCAGCGCGCGCAAGCTCGAAGCGCTCGAGCATTGGAACGAAGCATCTCTACAAGACACCCTCAACCAACTCCTCATCGACACCCAGAAGAAACCTGCCGAGCTCTTCTCCGTCATCCGCCTCGCCCTCTCTTACGCTCCGTTTAGCCCCGCCCTGCCGCTCACCATGCGCGTTCTCGGCAAGAACATCGTTTTAGCTCGCTTACAAAAAACAATAACCGCATTGGAGAATGATTAAATGCCTAAGTCACCAAACAAACACTCTAAAAAACCACTCATCATCGTCCTAACTATCGTCATCTTGCTCGCCGCCGGCGTCGGAGCTTGGTGGTATTTCACCCAGCGTTCCGAGAAATCTGGAGAATCTAGCAACGGTCCTACCACCGAGCCGATCTATAGTAATTTCACCGGTCTAGAAATTACTGATGCTGTGCTTAATACTAGTCCTACCTATTGCGTCCAGATTCCGAATGGTAGTACCGACGGCGCCCGCCCTCAAGCCGGGCTGACCGAAGCCGGCGTCGTCTTCGAAGCCATCGCCGAGACCGGCATCACTCGTTTCGCTGCCATTTTCCAGAATCCTGCCGTCAGCGTCATCGGCCCGATTCGCTCACTCCGCCCCTACTATCTCGACTGGGACACCCCGTTCGACTGTACGGTCGTCCACGACGGCGGCTCTCACGAAGCTTTGCAAGCTATCGCTAGCGGCGGCCAGCGCAACCTCGACGAGAATTTCCAGTACATGTGGCGCGAGGATAATCCTAGCCGCCTCTGGAACAATGTTTTCACTTCGCCGACCAAGCTGCTCGACTTCAATACTTCCAAGGGCTATACCAGCTCTCAGCCCAAGACCTTCCCACGCCTCCGGCCTAACCAAGTCCAAGATATTATTAATGCCCAACATCCTTGCGACCCTGCCGCCGAAACTCCTTGTGATGCTGAGCCAGCTCTCGCCACCGCTACCACCATCCGCACCGCTTTCAGCAACCTCGCCGACTACACCGTAAATTATACTTACGACACCACTAGCAATAAGTATCTCCGCGCCTACGAATACGGTGGCGCCCACAAGACCTACGTCTGCGACCAGTCGCTCAATCAGCCTTTTACTGGCGACTGTGAATTACAGCAAGTCGCCCCTAGCGCCATCGCCGTCATGCGCGTCCGCGAGAGCACCATGAGCGACGGCTACCACGAAAACATCAAATCCATCGGCAGCGGGGAAGCTTACATTTTCCAAAACGGCACCATCATCGAAGGCCAATGGCAAAAATCCAACCAAAATAGTCAGATTGAGTTCACCGACGCCGCTGGCGCCGCCATCGCCTTCACTCCTGGTCAGCTCTGGATCGCCGCCGTCCCCCAATTCGGCAGCGTCAGCTGGAAATAAGCCTTAAACCGGACAATTTTATCATTTTCATCAGTTTCCTCCGAAAATCGCACTTTTCGGAGGAAGACCTTACTAAAGTTTTGGAGGTTGGACACCTTTTGCAAAAGGGGTCCACTGCTCTTAATATGTGGCGACGCACCGCACGGAGTAACCGAAGTAGCGACCGTAGTCGTACTGGAGGCTGGCCCCATAACTATTGAAGGTCAGGTAGTAGGCGAAGTCGCTATTGGAGTAGGCTCTACGCGACCAATAGAAACCGCTCGTACCAGGGTTCCGCAGGCCATCAGAGCGAACGCTGCCGGCGGCTGGCCAGAAGTTAGCACCTTTAGCTAAGTTAGTTGCAGTCGAGCCGAAGTAATAACCAGACATGTTAGCAGTACCATTAATAGTCTGGCCAGTGAGCCAAGAGCTTTTAGTACTAGTTAGATTGGAGAAAGAGTAATCTCCAGAATAAGTTGGCAATTTCCAACCTTTTGGACAAATACTAGAGGAAGCATCTGCACTCGTAACGGAAGTAGTACCAGTTCCCGCTGTAGCGGCCGCCCAAGAGTAGTAATTGCCAAAGCCTGAGCGCCAACCTTTACCATCCCCGCTAAGATTACTGGACACTGTCATCCCAGACTTACCATTACGCATTTGGGCTGTTCCATTATCCGTACTCCAGGAGCTATCACTACTAGCTGGTAAAGTCCAGTTGCTAGAGACATCGGAGTTACTACTGGTAAGCGTCATCGGACCGGTCAAACTTAGGTTCTGCCCCATCCAGCAGTTGCCGTCAGCGGCTTTGTAAATCATATACTCTTTACTATCGCGATTATCCCTCAGGTTAATCGTTGTACCCGTCGGCAAACTACTCTTGCAGAATCCAGCACTTATATCTTGCATATTCCTAATCCCAGAATCCGTACCATCCGACCATAGTTGTGTAATTTCTGTCGCTACCGCGCTCAGCGTGATGTGCCCAGTATAAGTTCCCGGCGCCGCATCTTCCGCAAACTTCGCCGCAAAAATCAGTTTCTTTTGTAGTTCTACTTTACCAGTAGATGTACCATGGTCTATCACGGTAGAAGTAGTAGGTAAGCTATCATACGCCAAGCCTCCGTAAAGTCCACTGCTCACCCTGGAATTGACAAAGGTATATCCCCAAGTGTTCGCCACTATATTATCACCAGTTGCGCCATTAGCACCAGTAACCGTAGAAGTGCTGCTGTTTACTCCATTCGGCATAGTTAAATTTGTCGAATCCGCTTTAATGCTCACTGCATAGTCCTTTATATAACATCCTCCGAGCGCCATATTATAGACGCCATACACAACATCTCCTCCCTGCACTGTTTGAATGGTTTGATCCGTATTCTTCAATATCATTGTTAATGATGGAGATGTTTCGCATTCTGGTACCGGGATTGCATCGGGATCAGTAATATCATATAGCGGCATAATATCACCATCAGAACTTCCTTCAACACTTTCATTTGGAATGGCGCTATCACTATCATCATTTTCAGATTCAGAGTCCTTCACCACCCATTCATCTTGAATAGTCACTGCACTAGTTTTAAGTGCTAGTGAGGGATTGATTGCAAATATCCCAATCAAAAGGAGAACGACCATACAACTTAGAGGAATACCATAAGAAACTAAATACAATCTTTTACTACGATTTATATTATTACATAAGTCTATTGGAATACTATGTAGCTTATGAAGTTTACGTTTCTTGTAGTGCATGATCGCCCTCCTTTTGCCAAGTTTTTTGGTGGTATGACTACATGAATCCACAGCGCAGTCATACCGTGCTAGATTTATATAACCAAGGGCATCATCTTTGGCAACGCAACTAAACAAAAACGACACCGCAAGGGCGTCTGACCAAATTAAGCTCGAAATCTTTGCGATTCGTGGCTAAATCTTGCGATGTCGTTTCCGTGCCACGAAAACAAAACCACAAAGACATTTCACTTAATTTAATCAGACATTCTCATTATACCATGCCAAAAATTTTTGTGCGCAAAAATCACCACAAAAAATCACCCAAAAGGGCATTTCTTGTATCCTGGTGATTCCGGCGGGAGTCGAACCCGCGATTTTCTGGATGAGAACCAGACGT
>CAYOSC010000005.1:0-43248 GCA_964406525.1 uncultured Candidatus Saccharibacteria bacterium
GCAGCGGTCTGCAAAACCGCGTACACCGGTTCAATTCCGGTCGGTGCCTCCATAATTAAAAATAAATCCCTTGGGGATTATTTTTATACTGGATAGAGACGGCACCGGAAGGGGTCCTGTTTCGCGATTTGAATCGCTAAACGTGTGACGTAAACGCCCTTGCGGTGTCGTTTCTATTATGGAAGTAGCGTTTGAAATGCATCGGAGTTCTTGCAATTCTGGGTGAAGTCCGATAAAATAGAAATGTCTGATGTTTTTAGCGTTATAGCAAGGTACTTGCACTCTTTACGTGTGTGCATAAGGTACGGCATCGTAGGGCCGGCATACGCGTACATAAGTATCGTTTTGCTAGCTATAGGCATCAGACACCTCTACGGTGCCGTTTTTATTATGATGATAGTTTGCAACGCAACAAAAAACTATTCATTCGTAATTCTTCTATATAGGATTATTGTATGCATATTTAAGAGCGTTGTAAGCTGCCGAATAATAAATTCGCGCTGGCGGGGTAAGGTTTATATAAATCCAAAAGGAGGGCGCGATGCAACGCAAAAAGAAAAGAAGTATAATTTTTGAGCTTCATAGTATTCCAATAAAGTTTAGAACATACTTATCTAAACGTCGAAGCTTATGTGCTAGAACTCGGAAGAACCTTATGACTTCCAAAAGTCCGAGAGTTAGTAATAAAAGATTGTATTTAGTTTCTTATAGTATTCCTCTAAGCTTGCTGGTTGTTCTCCTTTTGGGATTAGGTGTAATGGTAAGCCCAGATTTATTTGGTGGCGTTGGTAGTCAGAAAAGTTATGCGATAGAAACTAGTGAAGAAAGTAACAATAGTATGGCACGCATAGCCCCTGCGACTAGTATTGCGATAGGCGTGTCGGCCGATACTAGTGATGGTTATGGCAACGATGTAACTGGACAAGTAGATACTGCACCAGGAGCTGGTACAGCCTACCGTAGTCATAAAATAAACATTACAGGTTCTAATATCTTAAGCTACAGCCTAAAGATTTCTGGTCCGACGAACTTAACACCTTCGTCTGGGGCTAGCACAACAATAAGTGGTGCTGGCGGTAAAACCGGGAGTAGTATGACTGGTAATACTTGGGGTTATGCTTGGGGACAAGATAGTGAAGCCGTAGAGGAAATGACATATAACACGATGCCAACTACTGGTACTGGACTCACTTGTGATAGCCCAGCTAGCTATAATGTGAACTGTGAGAGAAAACTAGTCTTCGGGGCAAACTTCGGGGTAGATGCAAATCCGGGGACTTATACGGCAGGAGTAACACTATCACTAACTGCTACGCCAGCAGTAGTTACCTATACACTATCGTATAATGCTAATGGTGGTAGTAATGCACCAACCGCACAAACGGTAGATTCCGCTGATGCTTCCAAGCAATTTACGATTAGCGGTAAAGGTAGTATGGTGAGGGCAAACTATAGCTTCCTAGGCTGGAGTACGAGTAGCTCAGCTACGACGGCAGATACTACTTATAACCCGGGTAAGACTGTAACCCTTACGAAGGATAATCGTAGTTTGACGCTGTATGCGGTCTGGAAAGCAGATACTATGCAGGGCATTACTAGTGGTTTTTGTAAAAATAACTCTAATATTAGTACTGGAACTACGTTTACCCTTAAAGATGATCGCGACGGTAATACTTATAATATCGTAAAGCTTAAGGATGGTCAGTGTTGGATGCAACAAAATCTCAAACTAGGTGGTAGCTCCGCGATGAGCCTTACTTCAAGTGATACTGATTTAGCTTCAGGTACTAGTTCATGGACTCTACCAGCTAGTAGCGATTCTTCTTGGAGTGGTAGTAATACGTTAGCGCAAATCCGTGTAGGTAAAAGCGGAATGACAGTCAACAGTAGCTATCCTGGTGATGGTAAAGGTTGGCAGTCTAACTACGGTAATTACTATTCATGGTGTGCTGCTACAGCAGGAAGCTGTTCTTCAGCTACATCAGACGGAGCAGTAGCTGGTGGTAGCATTTGCCCAAAGAACTGGCACTTACCAACCGGTAACACCAACGGCGAATTCTATAATGTCCTTAACGGTCTGAACTTTACTACTGTCCAGCAGAGTCCTTACCTATTTCCTGCCGCTGGTCTCATCAATGATAGCCTCGGCTTCATCCACCCAGGTACCGACGGCGTCTATTGGTCTAGTACGGCCAACGATAGCACGAACGCGTACGACCTGCTCTTCGGTAGCAGCGGTTTCTACCCGGGTACGGGCATCGACGGTCGCTGCCTCGGTTCCTCCGTTCGTTGCGTCGCCGACTACTAAGACATAACATGGCTGGTCTAATATAATCGGTAGCCTAGGAGCTAAAAGCTCCTGATCATCTTCCGCCATAGCGGAAGATGATGCTACCTTGTACGGAGTGTGGGTATTTCTCACGAAATACCAAAAAGCCCTCTCGGGCTCCGTTTTGCCCTAACGGACAAAACCACCCTCCTACTAATATAGACCACAATCACTAAACATTGGTATCATTTTCGTTGTGGTGGGAAATGATACCGACCTATGCAAAACGCGTGCAGCCGAACAGATGAGCAGCTGCGTTAGCGGCGGAAATGTTGGTAAGTGAGGTAGGAGAAGAATGATAAGATAATGAAGCCAGAAATGAAGCGGAGGAGGTTGTGAGACTTATGAGTAGATTCTGGTGCAGATGAATTTGCATTGGTAGTATCTTCACCGAGGGCGGGAACGTCGATAGCCTCAGCATTATGCTCGGGCAGCATCACTACGTCGCGCGGGGACATGACCGAAAGGAACGGTTCCGACGATTCCCCGCCAGTCAGCGGGATGGCTACTTCCGGAATATCGTCAACATACGCAGTAGTCGCCTGAGTATCTTCACCCCAATTTGCAATCGTGATGTAAGTGTGGTCAGGGATATGATGAAACTGGTCGTAAATGTAATAGCTAGCGAAGCCAATGACTGCCGAGATGAGCAAAACGAGGCCCAAGAGGCCTTTGCGGCGCATGAAATAATCCCAGACTCTTTCCATGTTTACATCATATCATATATATTATATATTATCAACTATTATGACGTAGTTTTGACTTTTATCGTAATAAGTTTTTATAAGAAGACGTAGAAGCCTAGATTGGATATGGTATAATAGGACTATGAAAAAATTTAATACTTCCCCAATTAGTGGTATGCAGGAATTGCTGCCGGATTTACAAGTAGAGTTTAACCGCCTGAAAAGCGGGATTGCGGAAGTATTCATGCATCATGGGTTCCAGAGCATCGAGACGCCGACGATCGAACGGATGGAGGTCTTGCTGGCGAAAGCGGGTGGCGATACTGAGAAGCAGATCTATAAAGTCATCAAAACGGCAGAGACGGCGAATGATGCTGACCAGGCGCTACGATTCGACCACACGGTGCCGCTGGCGCGCTATGTTGTGGAGCACATGAACGATTTGACTTTTCCATTCAAAGTGTCACAAATCGGGCGGAACTTCCGTGGAGAGCGGGCGCAAAAAGGTCGCTTTCGCGAGTTCTATCAGTGCGATGTCGATGTGATTGGCTGGCAAAATCTGCCGGTGGCGTACGATGCTGATGTGATTAGCACGCTGATGGACGCGTTAAAAGTCTTGCCGATCGAGAAGTTCGTAGTCCGAGTAAGTAACAGAAAGATCTTGTCCGGACTATTGGAAGAGCTGAACTTACAGCACCAGGCGACGGAGATTTTCGATATCGTCGATCACGCGGAGAAAGTGCCGATGAATACGACGGTAGAGCGGTTGGGCGAGCTAGGGCTGGGTAGCGAGAATATCGAGAAGGTTGTGAAGTTTACGCAAATTAGTGGCGCCGCCAGTGATGTAATACCACAGCTACGCGAGTTCGGATTCCAAAATGCAACTTACAATCAGGGTGTAGGCGAGCTAGAAGAAGTGCTCGGGTTGTTGCAGGATAATGAGCGGATAAGCGTGGTAGCGGATATGCTGATCGTGCGCGGGCTAGATTATTATACTGGGACGGTCTTCGAGACGATCGCACCGGAATATCGCGAGATTGGGTCGGTTTGTAGTGGTGGACGCTACGAGAGCTTGGCGCAAAACTATACTGACCAGCCGTTGCCGGGCGTAGGCGGATCGATCGGGCTAACGAGACTGTTTTACGTACTACGAGAATACGGATTAGTGAAAGAAAGCCAAGTGAAGCCGATTGATATTTGCCTAGTACCAATTAGCACGGCAGAGTTCACGGTGGCGGAGGATTTAGCTAGGAAACTACGGCAGTCAAACTATATCGTCGATACGATTCTGACTGACAAGAAGCTAGGCGATAAAATGAAGTATGCCAGTAAAGTCGCGAAAAGCGCCATAGTGATCGGCGAAGATGAAGCGAAGACGCAAAAGTTCATGATTAAAAATCTGGAGACAGGCGAGCAGCGCGAACTAGAAATCTAAAAGCCATTTGTTACATAATTGTCTTAACGAGTTTCGGTGACACTCTCCTCATCTCGATTATAGCTTACTAGTTTCCGATACTACTTACGAGAATCGGACCCGCGTCAGCCGGGAAATAAACTCTTATAAGACAATTATGTAGCAGCACAAGACTGTTTTATTTCTTGCCGAGGCCGGCATCAAGATAAGCTTTGACATAATCCCAGCCCCAGTTGTTGTCGAAACCAGAAGTTGTAAAGCGATTAAACTTGAACGACGGCATGCCTTCGGTAACCGGCACGGCACGCTGAGTATTCTCGATAATAAGATCAACGGTGTCGTGATTATTGACGCAATTATCAAAAGTATCGCCAAGGCCGATTTTATGACCGATCTGGAGCCAGTAATCATCTGGCATGTCCTTGATCGGTGTGGCGGTCTTGCTAGAGCCGATACCTTTGGAATGATAATCGTCCCAGAGACTAGTGAGGGCGGCGTGATAATAATCCCAGAAACGATCTTCGCGAGTAGCGCAATAGGCCGCCTCGGCTGAGTCGCGCGAAGCTTGATGATTGCTGCCCTCGTAGAGATAGTCGGTGAGACGAATCTCGAAGAGAATGTCATTATCGGCAAGATACTGCTCGAACTCATCCCAGTGATTGAGAATCTCGCGAGAGAAGACGTCACAATAAGGACACATTAGGTCGGTATACATAATATAATAATTCTTCGCGTCTAGATTGCCGATCGTAGTGCGCTCATCCCAAACTTGATCACTGTACGATGGCTTACTAGTGAGGCTGGCGATGATAATAACCAGAAAAAGGCCCGCGACTACGACTGCTGCGACAGTGCGCCAGATGCGGCCTTTGTTATTCTTGATTTGGGTTTGATTTTCCATCTTGGTCCTTTCCTGCAGTTGGCTTAGATTGGTGTTTCGTCGTATAGCGGTCACTCAGAATCATCGCGTAAGCTTCTTTGCCGATACGCTTCAGAGTGAAGAGGGCGAGGAGAACGGCGGCGCAAGTCAGAATCCCGGAGATCGTGCCGGCTAGAGCATAACTGCTCGAGCTAAAAACCGTACCGAGAATCGGCATCAGCAGCGTGGTACCACAAGTAGGGCAGCCGGAGCCTAGCACAGCGAGACCAGCGACTAAGCCAGCGCTCTGAAGATTATCGGCGTTTTGTGCGGTGGCCTGGGCCTGCTTGCGTTTGCTACGACGCTTCCCTTGCCAGACGAAGACCACCAATCCGATCAGGAATGACTGCAAGATGACAATGAAGAAATTAAGCGCCCAGTCCCAGAAACTCCGGCCGACACCAAAAGTAGCCCAGAAACTATCGCCGATAATTGAGAACTTCCCCGCCCAATCGGTCACCCAGAAAAGGTCGAGCGCAGCCGAGCTACTAGAAAGTAAGTTCATCAGTGTGCCGAAGACTAGAAAAGTAATAACCGTAGTCAGAATAAATTTCCAACTGCGCGACGCCAGGGCGATGCCCGAAAGCGCCATTTTCCATTCGTCTAGCCAGCGGTCGATGTGCGCGCCGATGGTGCCTCCACGTTTGCTCATAATAGTATTTTATCATACTTGGAGAGAAAACCGGAATAATCACACATGGTTGGAGGATTACTTCGTAAAATACGCTTTTTATATACGTCGCAATTAACCGATGGTTCCGTCAATACTTAGCTGTTCGGTTTTTATAGAATTACAGGGGCGGAGACGTGTGGAAAAATGAATCAGCTTTATGATATTTTGCCGGAAAATCAATATTGACGCGAAGCATGAGCGTGATAAAATAGAATTAGGTTTGGACGAGATCTGACGTTGAGGGTCGCCTAAGCCAAAAAACTAAAAAATAATCGCATGGTGGTATAGATGCGTAATTCTTATTAAAATCCTGTTCGTTTGAGCAGGATTTTATTTGTGAATTGTTTTTGGTTCAAGAGTAGCGATAAAAGTAGGTCTTGTTTCGTAAAAATAGCCCCATTGCTGAGACTATTTGTGATATAGGATTAATTTTCTTTCTTTTTAAAATAAGCCTTGCCGAGGCCGCAGAGCGGGCAACGGAAATCGTCAGGAACCTCATCGCCATAATAGACATATCCGCAAACGGTGCAGACCCAGGCAGTCTTTCCCTGCTTGGAAGTAACTTTCGTGAGGTCGTCTTCGCGATCCTGGGCAGTCAGTGCGGCTTTGTTTTCTTGATAATAGGCATAAGACATAGGCTGAGCGTCGGCCTGGAAGACATCACCCTCAATCATTTTGCCGATGAAGAGCGTGTGGGTTTCGTTCTCGATCGTGTCAACTTTTTCAAGAATCATGTAGCCAAGTGATTCTTTGATAATCTTAACACCATTAATCTCCTCAGTGTCATGCTGGGCAAGCTTATCAATGCTACGGGAAGATTTGAAACCGAAAGTCTGAATCAAGCCTGGGTTAGCATCTTTGCCGAGGACAGAAAGGGCGAACTTGGAGCTATTATGCATAAGCTCGTTGGTCTTATTAGCCTTAGCGACAGACACGGCAATTAGCGGCTGGTCGCTACCGCCAACCCGCGCGACAGCGTCGATCAAACAACCGCCACCGTCGGTAGTTAGAATATACATACCTTGGGTAATTTTATGGGTAATTTTAGAATTTTTCATAAACACTCCTAATCGATTTACCTACATATTATACACGAAAAGGTTTAAAAATTCATGCGCAGAAATTATTTTGCATTATGATTATAATTAGATTTAGCACCGAAGATCCTTTGATCTTTGACGGCGTCGGGAAGGTAAGATTTCTCGTGATGGAAGCCGGCTTCCCATTTCTGACCTTCGCCGAAGCCAAGGTCTTTCATTAATTTCGTCGGGGCGTTGCGCAGATGAATCGGCACGGGGCAATTCATACTCATATTAGCAACTTGTTTGGCGCGCGCCCAGGCGTCATAGCTGTCGCGATTTTTGGGAGCCTTAGCGAGGACGGTAGCGACGTGAGAAAGGATAATCTCACCCTCCGGCATACCGACACGCTCGATTGCTTGGAAGCAGCTGACTGCGAGATTGAGCGCAGCAGGTGTGGCGAGACCGATGTCTTCCGAAGCAAAGATCACCATGCGGCGAGCGATAAACTTCGGGTCTTCCCCACTAATAACCATGCGGGCGAGATAGTAGAGCGTCGCGTCGACGTCGCTGCCGCGCATAGACTTAATGAAGGCGGAGATGTTATCGTAATGGTAATCACCAGATTTATCGTAGAGCGGGAGCTTCTGGCCGGCGGCGGTCTGAACGGTAGCTTTGGTGACCTGATCATCCTTACCACCGAGGCTGAGGGCGAGCTCGAGATCGCCGAGAGCCGAGCGGGCATCACCACCACTAAGATCGGCGATTAGGTCGAGAGCTTCGTCGGTAACGCGAGACTCGGCTTGCTCGGTTTTGAGAGCGCGCCGGAGGACTTCGAGAATGTGTGGCTTAGCGAGCGGAGAAACAATTACGACACGAGAGCGCGAAATCAACGGCGAGATTACTTCAAAACTAGGGTTCTCGGTAGTGGCGCCAATAAGAATAATGAGACCAGATTCGACGTGAGGTAGAAAAGCGTCTTGTTGAGCCTTATTGAAGCGGTGAATTTCGTCCACAAAAAGCACTGTACGAGTCTGGAGATTCCAGTTTACCCGAGCACGCTCGACGACTTCTTCGATATCCTTTTTCTTGGCAGTGACCGCAGAGAGCTCGACGAAATCGGCTTGATACTCATGCGCCAAAATGCGCGCTAGAGTAGTCTTGCCGGTGCCGGGAGGGCCCCAGAAGATTAAGTTAACCGGTTCGCCCTTCTTGACAATCTCAGTAAGAATCTTGCCATCGCCAATAATCTCCTCTTGGCCAACAACTTCGTCAAGAGTCTTCGGGCGCATACGTTCAGCTAGCGGAACTCGGTTCATAGATATATTATAACATGAGATGCTTATCTGAAGTTAGCTATACGCACGACTGATCGGTTCGAGAGCTTGGATGAGCGGAGCGGCTTGATTAATTCTAGCAATCGTGGCGAGGGGGCTCGAGAGGATGAGGCGAGCGAGCTTAATCTCGGAAGCGCTAATATTGCCGCGTGAGTCGGGTCGTAGGGCACTTTCGGCACCGTCCCAAAAGTAATTCACATCTGGGCTAAGAGCAGCACCGTCAACATCGGTAAAAAGATTAATTTCTTCGCCGGAAGCTTTAGCGAGATTAAAAGCAAACCAGGTCTTGACGAGTTCAGGCGAGGTTTGCTGATGCAGGCCAGCCAGAGTTTGGCTGAGGATCTCGAAATAATCAGGGTTATCGACTTGCTCAGAAATACGCTCGACTCGGCGCAGACACTCCGAAGCGAATTCCAGCCGCGAGAGATCCGACAAAATATTATTATAGAAACAAATCATGCGCGCACTAGTGAGAGTGCCGAGATCGGAGCGACCTTGATGGACGACGATATCTGCGATCGAAAAAAGCTCAATACCGCCGGCGAGGCGAGATTTTTCTTTGCGTACGCCTTTGGCGAGGGCAGAAATTTTACCTTCGGGCGTGAGAAAATTAAGAATGCGATCGGTCTCACCATAGTTCGTACGGCGAAGGACGATGGCGCGCGTACGCAAATCACTCGGCATGGAGAGCCTCCTGCGCAGCCGCGCACACAAGGGCTGGAGTCATACTTTCCTTCTGGAGAATGTTTACAACGCCGTAGGGTGATAGGTCGTGCATACTCAAATTCAGTGACGTGATTACAATGACGGGGATTTTAGCAGTATCAGCATAAGAAGCTAGCTCATTGAGAAAACTAAAGCCATCAGGACCGTCGAGCAAAATATCTAGCAGGATGAGGTTGGGCAAAATTTCATTAAGCGCGGATGTTGCCGTGATGGCATTGGTAAACTTATGGACCGTGCAGCCTGCTAGGGCGAGCTCGAGACAGTCGGCCATATTCTCATCGTCTTCGATAATAAATACGGTTGCCATTTTAGCCAAAAAGACACGCTTGCTTAGAAATTGGTAGCGAGACAAAAAAGCTGGTGCCATCGCGATGGCGCGTGGCGCCGACTGTGGCGTGCATATAGTGAGCAAACTGAGTCGCGATATATAAGCCAAGTCCAGAACTGCCGGGGCGCATGGAAATACTAGTGGGGCGCTCGAGCGGGCCATGATTGAGATCACGCCAAATTTGCACCGGCAGAGCAGGGCCGTAATCGCGCACGTCAATTTTGATGTCATCCTGCAAATCGCTGACTGTCAATACACTCGTGGTATCAGGATAAGAATAATGAATAGCGTTGCTGCAAAAATTGTGAATAATACTATAAAGCAAATCAGGATGAGCGATGGCGAGCTTCTGATGATTGCGATAATGGATACAGAGAGATTTTTGCTGGTGGCGAAACAGTGGACGAACGTCGCGCAGAACCGTCTCACAGACGCCACGTACGCTGACGGGTTCCATTTCAAACAAGCCATCCTCGAGACGAGCAATCTTCGCAAGATCATTCACTTGGCACAAGGCGCGCTCGGAAACATTGACCATTTGATTGCAAAGCCGATCTTGGATTTGAGCATCCTCGGTCGTTTGCAAAGACAGGGCGAGCTGACGTAGCACGCAAAGCGGCGCTTTTAGCTCATGTGCAGCTACCAAAATACCGTTTACCTCACTTCCCATACTGCGATTATAGCATAAACTAAGGCGGAGAATGTATGTAAAATTAACATCCGCACGCTTAGCTCCGCAAATAATTATACGACCGAGTCCTGTCTGTGATATAATATATTATTATGGGTAAGTTAGAAGATATTGTGAGTTTATGTAAACGTCGTGGGTTTATTTTCCCGGGGTCTGATATTTATAGTGGGATGGCGGGGACTTGGGATTTTGGTCCGCTGGGCGTGATGCTGAAGCACAATATCATGCAGACTTGGTGGAATTTCTGGGTGGACCAGCGCGATGATATGTATGGAGTGGACGCGGCGATTATCATGAATCCGCGAACATGGATCGCTTCGGGGCACGTCGACACTTTCAATGATCCGCTGATAGAGTGTAAAGAATGTCACGGGCGGTTTCGAGCGGATAAATTAGTCGATGGGGCGACCGAGAGTATTACGACTGATGAATTCTTGGCGGCGAAAGTGAAATGTCCGACTTGCGGCAAGTTCAACTGGAGCGAAATTAAGAAATTTAACATGATGTTTACGACGCACGTAGGACCAACGGCAGATGACTCGAGTATTGCTTATCTGCGGCCGGAAACTGCGCAGGGTATCTTTACGAATTACAAGAATGTCGTGGATACGATTTATCCGGACATCCCCTTCGGGATTGCGCAACAAGGTAAAGCGTTCCGGAACGAGATTTCGCCGCGCGATTTCATACTGCGCGACCGCGAGTGTTCACAAATGGAGATCGAATATTTCGTAAAGCCGGATCAGTGGGAAGAAGCTTTCGAGCAAATGCGTGCTCAACAGCATATATTCCTAGGAGAAATCATGGGGCTACCGGAAAAGCTGATTCACGAGTACGAAGTGCCAGCAGAAGACCGTGCACATTACTCGAAGCGAACGATCGACATCATGTTTGATTATCCGAATGGCCAGGAAGAATTAATGGGGCTAGCATACAGGACGGACTTCGACCTGAATAATATCCAGCGCGAGTCGGGCAAGTCGATGGAGTATCGCGATAAAAATACCGGCGAAACATTCGTACCGCATGTGATCGAGCCGTCGATCGGAGTAGAGAGATTGTTCTTGGCAGTAGTCTCGAGCGCATATTGGGAAGACGGAGATAGAATCGTGTTGTGTCTACCGGAGAATCTGGCACCGTATAAATTCTGCGTAAGTCCGCTGCTAAAGAATAAGCCAGATTTGGTGGCGAAAGCAAAAGAAGTTTATCGTAAATTAAAAGAGAAATATACCTTCGTGACTTGGGATGACTCCGGTAATATCGGGAAGCGTTACAAGAAGCAAGACGAGATCGGGACGCCGAAATGCGTAGTAATTGATTTCGATACGCTGAGCGACGACACGGTGACGGTGCGCGACCGCGATACGACCGAGCAGACACGAGTGAAGATTGCACAACTGTAGGTTGCGGAGTAAAAAATATTAATAAATTATCCTCAGTTTTTGAGGATGTAATAATGGAATAGGCTTTTATGTCAGAGAAGAAACGTGATAAAAAGACCGTCGGTAGGACTATGCATTACTACTGGCGGGAAATCGTAAAATATAAATGGTACGCGCTGGGCACATTCTTGCTGACGCCAGTGGTAGTGTTCATTCGGGCGGTGCTCGCGCCGATGATTTTCGCAGACTTGATCGAGAAAGCGTCGCAAGGCTTGCCGATGAATGAACTACTAAATACAGCGCTAGTGGAAGTAATAATTTTCTTCGTCCTATACACGCTAAACAAATTAGTGTTCGAGGAACTGCGCTTAGTGTGGTGCTGGAAGTTAGAGCTACTAGCGATGCGCGACTTGGCGAACAAGTGCTTTAACGTGGTGAGCGAGCAGTCAATGCAATTTCATAGTGATAGGTTTTCTGGTTCCCTAGTGTCGCAGACGAATAAGTTTATCTGGGCGTTTGAGAGATTGTTCGATGTGATCATTTGGGAAATTTGGCCAACGTCGGTATATATATTATTAGTGGTAATCGTATTGCTACCGCAAGTGCCATGGTTCGCAGTAGGGCTAATAACATTCACGGTGGGCTACGGTTTGATTGCTATGCTGTCATTCCGGAAGATTTCTCATATTAATGACGAAGAGGCAGCAGCCGAAGCGAAGCAAACTGGACAACTGGCCGATTCGATTACGAATATCATTTCGGTTAAATCTTATGCTGGCGAGCGGCATGAACGCAGACGCTATGCAAAATTTGCTCAGAAAACTTATGATACTAGCATGAAGCTGATGCGGGCGACGGTGACGCGCGATATTATGTTTAACTGCGTACAAATTGGAATCACGGCGCTGATCCTGGTATTCCTACTAGTGGGGCGTGAGTGGCTAGGAATCTCGGTGGCGGTCCTAGTGCTAGTAGTGAACTATGCGCAGTCGATTCAGGGCGAACTCTGGAGCATTAACTCGATTTTGAAAAATGTGAACCGGGTGTTTGGCGATGCGCACGAAATGACGATTATTCTCGATACGAAAGATGATGTAGTGGATGCGCCAAATGCTGAGCCGCTGAAGATGGTCGGGGCGACAGTTGATTTTCGTGATGTCGATTTCAAACATAGTGATGCGAAGCAAGCGATCTTCAATGATTTTAATTTGCAGATTCGCGACGGTGAGCGGGTGGGGCTAGTCGGCGTGTCAGGATCTGGAAAGACGACCCTGACAAAACTACTGCTGCGCTTCGCAGACGTAGATAGCGGCAAAATCGAAATCTCAGGGCAAGACATTCGCGAGATCACACAGCAGAGCTTGCGCGAAAACATCGCCTATGTACCACAAGAGACTTCGCTGTTTCACCGGACGGTAGCGGAGAACATCGCCTATAGCCGCCCAGAGGCGACGCGTGAAGAAATCGAACGGGCAGCAAAGCTAGCGAATGCACACGATTTTATTATGGAGTTGCCAGAGGGATATGAAACCCTAGTGGGTGAGCGCGGGATTAAACTATCCGGCGGACAGCGACAGCGAATCGCGATCGCCCGGGCGATTCTCAAAGATGCGCCAATCCTGGTACTAGATGAGGCAACTTCGGCACTGGATTCAGAATCGGAAGCCTTAATCCAGGACGCTCTGAATAAATTAATGGCAGGGAGGACAAGCATCGTGATCGCACACCGCCTCTCGACGATTGCAAGCATGGATCGAATTATTGTGCTCGAGAACGGCAAGATTGTCGAACAGGGCAAGCATCACGAACTGTTGCAGGATCCGGAAGGCGTCTATCATCATTTGTGGTCACGACAGTCCGGGGCGTTTATGGAAGAGTAGGCGTCTCTAAAACTCGAGTGTAAAAGTCGTACTATGGTTGTCGGAGGTGGCGGTAAGTTTCCAGCCTTCGCGATCAGCGAGTGATTTCGCGATGGCGAGACCGAGACCGACACCATCCGCGCTCTTATTAGTCTGATAAAACCGATCGAAAATATGCGGGAGATCTTTCGGCTTGATGGTGGTGCCATCATTCTTGATACTGAGGGCTTTATTAGTGAGGTCAATCACGATAGTCTGATCGCAATATTTGATCGCGTTATCCATGAGAATGGAGATAATTTGCTCGAGGGCATTCTTGGCGAGTTTAGCTTTCCCAGTCTTAAGACGGGTATTGAAAGTGAAATTAATTTTTTGGTTCTTAATACGTGGCTGGAAGGGAGCAATGGATTCTTCAACAAAATCTTTGAGTACGACGGTTTCGACCGAATGATGGGCGCTACTCATGGAATTCTCGACGCGAGCGAGGGTAAGTAGATCTTGGTTCAGGCTGGCGAGAGATTTGACCTCGTGCGCGACATTATTGATCCACGGATTATCCTGAATGTCAGCAACTTCAAGATTGGCCATAATAGCGGCGATCGGCGTCTTCATCTCGTGGCTGGCGTTGGCGATGAAAACTTTTTGCGATTCATAGGCTTCTTTGACTGGGCGGATCGCAGCCTCGGCCAGAATGTAAGACAAAAAAGCTACGGCGACTTCCACCGAAACGCCGACGATAATCAAGGATGCGAGCAGAGAGCTGAGAGCTTCGCTGCGCTCGTACTGGATGCGCTCGTTCATCGTCTGGATGACAATCTGAGTATAGCCGGGTACGATGTCGGCGGTAACAGATTTGCGATGCTGAGCGGCATCACGAGCAACTACATAAATCATCGAAAATGCAACCAAAAGAACGATCGTAGTGACCGTGAGATTCATAATGATGAGGCGGTTGCGGAGATGTCGAAACATATTAGCGTTCGATGAGTTTATAGCCTAAGTTGCGGACGGTTTTGATAGAAGTCTTGGATTTGAGTAGTTCGAGTTTCTTGCGCAGGTAGCTCATGTAGACTTCGACGTAATTATCCGAAGAGACGGCATCATTACCCCAGGCATGAGCGAGTAACTGCTCCTTGTGCTGGACTTTGCCAGGATTGCGGATGAGTGGTTCGAATAAATCAGCTTCTTTGCTAGTGAGAGTAATACCGTTCAGGGCGCGATTTTTCAGGTCGTATTCTAGATCACCAAAACGCAAGACTTCGGCGACTTGGAGCGGCGGACGGCGAGTCACGGCCCTAATGCGAGCGATCAACTCGGTAGTCTTGAAGGGTTTGGCCAAATAATCATCAGCACCCGCTTCGAGCGCCTTCACTTTGTCTTCAGTCTCTGAAAGCGCTGATAGCATAATAATCGGCGTAGTGATTCCCCGCTGACGGACGGTCTCTAGGATCTCTAGGCCAGAAATTTCTGGTAGCATAATATCAAGTACCAAACAGTCATAACCAGGATTCATCGCCATATCAAGCCCGCTTTCCCCGCTTGGAGTCCAATCAACCGCGATGTGTTCCTTTTTCAACAAATGAACGACTGCCGAAGCTAGGCGCTCTTCATCTTCTACATACAAGATTCTCATGTCTTAGATTATAGCGTAAATTGATAAAAGATGACTTAAAATAGACGACAAAATCCCGCTCTTTAGCATAAGAACGGGATTCTCATTAATCCAATTGAAGTGGAAGATTATTTTTCGTTCCAGCGCTTGATGGCGTCGGCGATTACCTCCTTAGCGGTGTCGAGACCGGCAAATTCTTTCACTTCGGTAGTGCCTGGCTTCTTGAGATCTTTGTAATGATTGAAGTGGAACTCGATTTGTTTGATGAACTGTTTTGGCAAATCTTCGAGAGTCTGATAGCAATCACCATTGTTGCGATCATCTTCGACGACGGCGATAATCTTGTCATCGACTTCATCGCTGTCGACGAACTTCATGACGCCGAGGATACGAGCCTTGGTATAAATACCCGTGGTGAGAGGCTGATCAGTAATCAAGAGTACGTCGAGCTCGTCACCATCTTCATCAAGCGTCTGAGGGATGAAGCCATAGTTACAAGGCTTAGCGAAAGCCATTGGTTCAATACGGTCCAACATGAAGCAGGCGTTTTTGCGATCCCACTCAATTTTATGGTTCGAGCCGGTAGGAATTTCGACGACAACATTGATTTCGCCGTTTTCGTAATCACCTGGTGTCAAAATCTTATTAAAATCTGCCATTTATAACTCCTTGTTTATACATATTATTATAGCACACTAGGAGTCTGGCGAGAACTATTCGATGAATGAGACGGATTGAAGAATGCGATTGAACTCGTCTAGGAAGATCTCCGCATCAGTCTGGAGAATGACGGTCTTGTCACGGAGTTTGAGGAGCATGACAGCGCCACGCATGTTGCTACTAAGCTCGCCGGTATAAATATTGGCTAGAGCGCCACCGACAGTCTCGGTGCGGAGAGTAAGCTTGCCATTCTTAATTGAGCTCTCGTAGCTCTTGGCGACACTCTCAAAAGCGGTATCACGGATACGCACGCGCAAAGCGTTGATCGTAGAACTGCTGACCGGCTCAACTTCGACGGGATTCAGATAAGCTTCGAAATCGCCACCGTTTGCAGCGTCCCGAGCGATGTAAACGCTCCAAGTCTTCGGGTATTCAAAACTAAAACTACCGTAGTCAACTGGGCCCATGAAGCTCTTGTAGGGATATTTTTCGCGCTCAGCAAACTCAGTCTCGAGCTCGCTGGTATTATTAGCGACTGCCTCGGCGACAGCCTTGTCAATCTGGCCATCAAGATCGGTAGAGATATTGTTCCATTCGATATATTTCTGGACGTAGAGCCAGATGAAGACAATAGCAATAATGCCGGTCACGACGAGCAAAATAGTCTCGACAACTGCGCGGCGATGAGGTTTCTGACCAGGAATAGCCGCAGCATCGGCGCCAGCAGAAGAGGCAAGTGGCGCACCAGTATTGATAGGAGTAGCACCAGGCGCAGAAGGTGTGAACGGCTGTTGTGTCGCAGGTTCAACCATGCTACCGGTAGGAGTTTTCTTATTGAACATAGTTTTATTATACGACAAACTTTAGCTTCTTGTAAAGTCTTCGACGACTTCAACTTTGTTCTTGAGCTCGGCGAGATCTTTTTCGATTGCGCTAGCGAGCTTCGTAGCGGCTTGGTATTTTTCCAAAGCTTGGTCGAGCACAAAATCTTCGCTGTAGAACCATTCGACGGCCTCATCGAGCTGTTTGATTTTGTTCGAGATATTATGATTTTCGGTCTTGGACATTTTTTACCTCCGCGGTGATAGTTTGCTTGATTGTAGTGATTTCAATGTCGGAACCGGGAGAGATTTTACCAGCAAGAATCGCATAGCCACGGCGCAAAACATTCTCGGGATTGAGACTAGCGAGGATCTTTTGGGTTTCGTGGAGATGGCGCGCGGTTTGCTCGATACGATTCTGGATCTGGCGTCGGATATCTTGGAGATAATTCTGAAGATCTTGCTGAGTGCGTTCGATACGCTCGAGAATGAACCGGCGAGCGTTACCGAGACTAAGCTGGACATGGCGCAGCATTTCGTGGCGATCGGGTGTGAGGCGCTCGGCAGCATTTGACGGCGTAGAGGCACGGACATCGGCGGCGAGATCGGCTAAGCTCTCGTCGACTTCGTGACCGATACCGGTCATGACTGGAAGGCGACTAGCAGCAATCGCACGCACGAGGGCTTCGTCATTAAACGCGGAAAGATCGTCGGCACTACCGCCGCCCCGCAGGATTACAATAGCCTCGACTTCAGCGCGTTGATTAAAATAATCGAGCGCACGAATGATTTGCTCGGGCGCTGACATACCTTGAACTTGCGTATTCGCGGTCTGAATCTCCATGCCACCCCAGCGATTGTCGATGATTTTCAGAAAGTCGATATAGCCGGCTGCACCGGTAGAAGAAATAACGCCGATCTTACTAAGGCCCGGAGGGATGGGACGCTTGTGAGCAGGGTCGAACAGGCCTTCGGCGGTGAGTTTCTTCTTCAATAATTCAAAATTCTTCTTAATGCTACCCTCGCCAACTGGTACGATTTGCTTGATGGTGAGCGAAAACCGACCCCAGCGGGTGAGTTTCGGCGTGGCTTTGACGCGGACTTTCATACCGTCGGTGAGCGCCATACGAAGTTGACTTAATACCATGAAACAGTTGACGCTGGCGTCACCTTCTTTGAGATCGAAAAAGACCCATTTGCCCTGATTGATCTTGAAGCTGGCGACTTCGCCTTCGACAATAATGTCGGCAAAAGCATAATCAAGCGACTGATTACAGACCTCGATGAACTGAGAAACAGTAAGGCTAACTTCGGTCGCCATTTTGCTCGATTTCGGCTTTTTCTTGACGGCCGATTTTGGAAATAGAATGCTGGTAGAATCCGTAGCCGCTGATAATAGTACTGGCAAGCACAATGACGCGCGTCATCAAGACGACAGTCGTGGCGAGCGAGACGGAGACGCCAAGGCTAACCATGACGCCAGCCATACCGAGTTCATACAGGCCATAAGGCACGACGGCGCCCATGACCGAGCCGATCGCTTCGCCAATCATAATCTGCGGGAGTAACTCCGGATGCCCCATGCTAGAGGCGACAATCCAGTAGGTCGCAATCTCGAGGAAACTATAGATAATTCCCCAGATGATTGGGCGGATGAGAATTTTCTTATTCTGGCGAGCGGTCATGAGATCGCCGTGAATGTCGTAGAGATACTTATCGACAACCTCGCGTTTGAGAACTTCAGGGATATGATTAAAAGTGACTTTGCGGACAATAAAATTGATAAACTTAGTGCCATGCTCGGCGAACCATTCGATGCGTTTCTTACCGCTGGCGACAACAATCAAACCCGCAATAGCCGCAATGATACCGATACTAAGGATGGCTGTAAGCCCGATAACCCAGGAGCCGCTAGTCGGCACGCCACCGACAATTAGGAGCGCAATAATAGCGATGATAGTCTGGAGCTGGTTCGCGCAGATCGTAATCACGTAGCGCAAGACATACATGAAGCTGGACTGACCAGGCGTCGCACCGAAGGGCTTCAAGCGCCAAGTGATATAGCCGAGACCACCTAGGCCGCCAGCTGGAACAGCATGGTTAACGAAGTTTAGTTCCAAAGAGACACGCATAAGAGTCCAAGTGGAGATTCTCTTGGCATTTTTCTTGGCAGACATGTAAGAAAAGAACATCTGACCGCAGCAATAATACATAAAAAGCTGCTCTGGGATCAGGAGTAATAAGACGAAAATATTTGTCTCGCCGAGATGATTAATCGCTTCGATAATGTCGCCCCAGTTTTGATAAACTACATAGAGCAAAAGTGCAAGCGTGAGCACGGTCAAGACGGTGCGGAAGGAAATCTTAAAAGGCTTTTTTTCTTTAGTCATGAAGTAATTATAGCATATGTTCGAACGGAATGGAGATTTTCGACTTGGATGCTATATTCTAGTCTGTTCCGCAAATACGCTTACATCATTCCCCTCTGCCTTTTATGATATAATATATACATGAAAACTTACGTTGCAGTACTGGGGCGACAGCCAGCAATATCTTTGGCAGAGCTAGAGAGTTTGTTTCAGAATGTGAGGAAAATCGCGCCAGGACTGGCAGAGCTTACGGCGGAGCGAATGCCGGAGATTAATCGCTTGGGCGGCACGCTGAAGATTGCAGAATCGATCGACCAGCCGATCCAAGAATTCTGGCAGAGTATACCTGAGAATGGTAAGATTATCCTAGGAGTGTCGGATTTCACGAGGGGGACGAACCCCTATCTGGCACAAAAAGAAGCTCTACGCTGGAAACGGTATCTGGTGAAGACGGGGCGGAGCGTGCGGGTAGTGCCAAATAAGACGGCAGTGCTATCGAGCGCGACGAGCTGGCACAATAAGCTATTCACCGAAAATCATATTGAACTGATTAAAAATGGTCACAAATATTACCGGGTGATTGGGGTGCAAAATATCGATGCGTATGTGGCGCGAGACCGTGAGCGACCGGCGCGTGATGCGAAAGTTGGGATGTTGCCGCCGAAATTGGCACAAATTCTGATAAACTTGTGCGGGGATTTGCCGAAGGGAAGTCGGTTGCTGGATCCGTTCTGCGGGACGGGTGTGGTCCTACAAGAGGCGGCGCTGATCGGCTACGTTCCCTACGGGACCGACCTGAATGAGCGAATGGTAGAATATACGGAGAGGAATTTGAAATGGCTGAGTGAACGGTTCCCAGAGGTGGAACCACTGAATCCGACCGTAGAGCAAGGTGATGCAACGAATTACCAGTGGACGGCGCCGATTCAGGCCATGGCCTGCGAGACATATCTAGGGCCGCCGATGTCACAAGCACCAGTAGAAATTAAGCTGAAACAGGCGAAGCAAGATTGTAAAAGCATTATCTTAGGATTCTTGAAGAATCTATCTGAGCAGATCGAACCGGATACACCAGTCACGATTGCAGTACCGGCGTGGCTCAGAGAAAATGGGCGGTATGAGCGGCTAAATCTCCTTGACGAAATGGAGCATCTGCGCTATAATGTAGTAAGATTTAAGAATTTGGGGCAAGAGGACTTACTTTATCATCGTGATGGTCAGGTGGTTGCCCGGGAAATAATAGTTTTAAGGAAGAAATAATAGCATGTCACATGTTAAAGCTGGCGGTACCGCCAAGAATATACACAACAATGCTGGTCAGCGCTTGGGTGTGAAGCGTTTTGGTGGCCAAAAAGTCCGCAATGGTGAGGTCTTAGTACGCCAAACTGGTGCGACGAAGATTGCCGGTCCAGGCACTTATATGTCACGCAATTTCACGATTCACGCTGCAAAGGATGGAATTGTAACTTTCGTAAAGACGAAGAAAGCACATTTTTCGGGGAAGAGCGTGCCTCGCGTACGCGTAGAAGTACGCTAGACTATCTTGCTATTAGCCGCCTTGTTTTTTTGGTGGCTATTGCTATGTCTGGAGATGCGATGCTCGCTCGCCGTATCCTAAATACGGCTCGTTCCGCTTCTCCTCCATCCTTGCACTAGCTCACCAAAAAAGCAAGGGTTCGCAGTATTAAATCCAATATTTATTGGTTGAGATACATCTTTAGGTATTTGCCAGTCGGCGTCTTTTCATCCTTGGCGAGTTGCTCTGGCGTACCCTCAGCCATGACGCGGCCGCCGTTCTGACCGCCTTCGGGACCCATATCGATGATCCAGTCGGCAGACTTGATGACATGAAGATTGTGCTCGATAATAATCATAGAGTTGCCACCGTCGACGAGCTTGCCGAGAATATCGAGTAGGCGCTTGACATCATCGGTATGGAGACCGGTGGTAGGCTCATCGAGAATATAAAGAGTCTTGCCAGTACTGCGACGAGAAAGCTCAGTAGCGAGCTTGATACGCTGAGCTTCCCCACCGGAGAAAGTCGTGGCAGGCTGACCGAGCTTAATATAGCCGAGGCCGACCTCTTGGATAGTCTTGAGCTTGGAGGAAATGGCCGGAATATTAGCGAAGAATTCAACGGCTTCGTCGATGGTCATGTCGAGAACTTGAGAAATGTCTTTGCCCTTATACTTGATCTCGAGAGCTTCACGATTATACCGGCGGCCATGACAAGCTGAGCAAGTGACGTAGACGTCGGGCAAGAAGTGCATCTCGATCTTGTTCACACCATCACCCTGACAAGTCTCGCAGCGACCACCTTTGACGTTGAAGCTAAAACGGCCGGCTTTGTAGCCGCGGAGTTCGGCTTCGGGCTGTTTGGCGAAGAGTTCACGGATCTGACCGAAGACGCCGGTATAGGTAGCGGCGTTCGAGCGCGGGGTACGGCCGATTGGCGACTGATCAATCACTATGACTTTGTCGAGATATTCAATACCGTCGATACGCTCGTGCAGGCCAGCGACGGTCTGAGCGCGGTGGAGACGGGCGAGAAGTTCATTAGCGAGAATCTCATTGACGAGCGTAGACTTGCCGGAGCCAGAAACGCCAGAAACGACCGTCATCACGCCGAGTGGGAAGTGGACGTCAATATTCTTGAGGTTGTTCTCACGGGCACCGACGACGACTAGCTCTTGATCTTTTCTCGGCTGGCGGCGCTTCTTCGGGACGGGGATACTCTTGCGGCCAGAGAGGTATTGGCCGGTGATCGAATCGGGGTCGTTGGCGACTTCAGCTGGAGTACCGGCGGCGATGAGGTGACCACCATTCTTACCGGCGCCAGGACCGATATCGACAATAAAATCGGCGGCGCGCATGGTATCTTCATCATGCTCGACAACGAGAACAGTATTCTTCAGATCGCGGAGATGCTTCAGAGTGGCGATCAGTTTATCATTATCGCGCTGATGGAGACCGATACTCGGCTCATCCAAGACGTAGAGCACGCCCTGCAAGCCGGAGCCGATCTGAGTAGCTAGGCGGATGCGCTGAGCTTCGCCACCAGAGAGAGTATTGGCAGCGCGGCCAAGCTCGAGATAGCCGAGACCGACGTCTTGCATAAACTGTACGCGCTCACGGATTTCCTTCAGGATAGGCTCAGCGATCATTTTTTCAGACTCGGAGAACTCGAGATCGTGTTTCAGTACTTCGATCGTAGCGTCGACGTCGAGATTGCACATATCCATGATATTGAGACCGTGGACGGTGACGGCCAGCACGGCAGGCTTCAGACGGGCGCCATGACAGGTCTGGCATTCGTGCACGCGCATGAAGCGCTCAATATCTTTGCGTACGAACTCAGAATCGGTCTCGCGGTGACGACGCTCGAGAGTCGGAATCACGCCTTCGTAAGTAGACTGGTAGGTAGCACCGGCACCCCATTTGCCTTGGCCGCTGACCTTAACGGTATATTTCTCCTTGCCGGTACCGTAGAGGATAATCTGGATCTGCTCCTCGGTGAGCTGACTGATCGGCACATGGCAGGAAAAGCCATGGCGTTCGCCGACGGCTTCAAGGCGCTTCAGCCACCAAGATTCCTGTGTGACACGATTAAACGGACGGATACCGCCCTCGGCAATGGTGAGGTTCGGGTTCAGGATGAGGTTCGGGTCGATCTCGAGGCGAGTGCCGAGACCGGTACAAGTCGGGCAGGCGCCCTGCGGAGCGTTGAAAGAGAAGAGGCGCGGCTCGAGCTCGGGGATGAGTTCATCAGGATGTAGCTCACAGGCGTAACGCTGAGAATAAGTAATAATTTCGGGATCGTCGCCAGTGCGGTTCTCGCCGACGGCAGTAGAATTATCATTAATCTTCAGAAGATGGATGATTCCCTGGCCGAGTTCGAGAGCCTGCTCAATCGAGCCGGAAATCCGCGTCAACAAATCTGGCGACAGGATGAAACGGTCGACGACAATCTCGATGTCGTGGCGATCATTCTTGTTCAGTTCCGGGAACTCGTCCAGCGCATAAATAATACCATCAATGCGAGCACGCGAGAAACCCTTCGCCTGATACTGGTCCGGCACATGCTGGAAACTACCCTTCTTCTGGCTGACGATCGGCGCGAGTAGCATCAACTTACTGCCGAGAGGTAATTTCATCACCTCATTTACGATATCCTCAACACTGCGGCGATGAACTTCGCGATGACAAATCGGACAGTGCGGTACGCCGACCCGCGCGAACAGCAAGCGGAGATAATCATAAACTTCCGTCACGGTAGCGACCGTAGAGCGAGGGTTGCGGCTGGTAGATTTCTGATCGATTGAAATGGCCGGGCTGAGACCAGAGATACTATCAACATCCGGCTTGTCCATCACGCCGAGAAACATCCGCGCATAGCTCGACAAACTCTCGACATAGCGACGTTGACCCTCCGCATAAATCGTATCAAAAGCCAAGCTAGATTTACCACTACCAGAGAGCCCGGTAATAATCACTAGCTTGTCACGCGGGATGTCAACATCGAGATCCTTCAGATTGTGCTGACGCGCGCCACGGATTTTAATATAATTATCATCCATACTAACTAGGTATTATACTGCAAAAAGGGGAAAAGTTCAATGTAGGGGCAGCATCGCAAATTTATAACATGAAAATTGTAAAAAGATAGGTCTTGTGGGAACGGGAAATGTTTGATACGATGAAAGTGTATAATAACTTAATTCGTGTACGCAAGTGTTGCTTTTTTCTGTAACACTGTGGCGTTTGTCGATATAAAACGGCACCGTAAGGTTAATTCGTTTCGACAAAGCCCAGGCTTGCGGAATTGAGTTATTATACACCCTTACGGTGTCGTTTTTGTTTAGTTGCGTTGCCAAGAACGATGCCTGAGGGTGTTAGATTTATATAACCAAATTGGATGGCTTTTGCTAGGGCTATCTCAGTACATTCTCGACTCTACATTTTTATTAGTAGAGTTTATGGGTTGCATCGCTACACTTTTACTAACGATGTCCGGTGAGCCTCTCCTCATTTCGAGCGTAATGGTTTTGTCCCCGACATTGCTTGCGAAAATCGGACCCGGCTCAGCCGGGAGAAGACATCTTATAGTAAAAGCGCTAGCGATGCTAAGAAAAACTTATCTAATAAAAATGTAGAGTCGAGAAAGTAATACTAATTTTTGCATAGACAAAAAGGACGAGTGGATTCTCCTGGGCTATACTGTGCGAAATATAAGTATATGTAATATATATGTAGATAATTCTTAGCAAAGCCTCCATCCAAAAGGAGGGCGATCATGCACTACAAGAAACGTAAACTTCATAAGCTACATAGTATTCCAATAGGCTTATGTAATAAAGAAAAGTTGTATTTAGTTTCTTATAGTATTCCTCTAAGTTGTATGGTCGTTCTCCTTTTGGGATTAGGGATGATGATTAATCCCGGATTGTTCTTAGTAGATAAGAGTAGTGCGATTACGATACAGGATGAGTGGGTAGTGAAGGATAACGGTTCTAGCGCTAATTCATATTCCGATTCCTCTACTAATATCAAAAATGAGAAGAACAATAGTAATAGGAACACTTCTAATACCCCTGAGACTTCCGATAATGTAGATACTAGTCCGATAGACAACGCCTTTGGTGGTTTCGGAGGAGATGAAGCAGAATTGCCACAAGAAGATAATGACGCTAGTATCATGCCACTCGCAGAAGACCCTTATCCATCAACAGAATCAAAAATAGTTCCTAGCCTTACTCTATCAATTAGTAAGACTACCGTAGAGACTAGTACTGTCCAAGGTGGTAATACCGCCTATGCCGCAAATAACGTTACCTTATCCGGTAGTTATGTAAAAGATTATACATTAAGTATTAAGGCTGGCTCAGCTAATCTCACTATGCCAAGTGGAGCTAATAGTAGTACTTCTACTATTAGTGGAGTAGGCAGTGGCACAGTAGGTAGTAGTATGAGTGCTAATAAATGGGGTTATGCTGTAGCAGAAACTAGTAACACTAACTATGCTGGCTTAACATATAAAACTACTCCGACTAATGCCACTACCATCCTCAGTGGGGCGGGTAATACGGAGAGTAGTACAAGTATGAATGTTTCTAAACAACTAGTCTTTGCCGCTAAGTTTGGTGATGAAGCTACTCCAGGTAAGTATAGTGCAAGTATCACGCTGAGTGCTACCGCTACGCCTAAAGCTCTCACTATGTCCAATATCACGGATATGCAGGATATGACACCAGAAATCTGTGCAAACTCGAGCGCGGGGCAGACGGCTGCCCTCAAAGACAACCGAGGCACTAGTCCAATCAGCTATAAGATCATCAAGATGAACGATGGTACTTGCTGGATGGCAGAAAACCTCCGACTCATGAACACTACTATCAATAGCACTAACTCCGATATGGCTTCCGGCAGCTTTACCATTCCAGCATCAAGTACAAGTAACTTTGGCTCGGGCATGAGCACAACTGACGGTTATGCTCCACATGCTTACTATAACAACGACACCGTCTATGGCGCATACTACAACTGGTATACCGCTACGGCAGGAGCCGGATCAAGTAGTGTCAGCAGTGGAGATGTATCTACCAGTATTTGCCCAAAAGGATGGAAACTACCAGCCTACGACGGTACTGGATCATTCTACAATATCATTAATGGTACTAATGGCTATAAGAGTTCTTGGACTACCGTTAATGGTAAGAGTGGCTATAAGTTCGGTTACAACTCTAACGATGCCTTTTGGCCTGCCGCCGGCGGCGTCAATAGTGGCTCCCTCGACGGTGCAGGCTCCTACGGCAGCTATTGGTCGCGTAGAGCCGGCAATGCTTCCGACGCGTACCGCCTGTACTTCAATAGCTCCGGTGTGAACCCCCGGAACTACAACGTCCGCTACTACGGTTACTCGGTGCGGTGCGTCGCCGCCCAATAAATTAGACATAACATGGCTGGTCTAATATAAGTAATATAGACCACAATCACTAAACCGCCGTACCACAAACCGGACAAAAATCGACAAAATTGTCCGGTTTGGTCGTTTTCTACCTCTGCAAGATAACGACGGAAGGGGTAAAAATTGTCCGCTCGATAAAGCCAACTATTTTACTCCGCTGGGCTAATCGATTGATACCAGAGCATTAGCTCTTCGGCTAGGTACTGGCATTCGCTGAGGGATTTGCCGTTCAGCGACTCACCTTTGGCGAGCTGGGCGTTAATCTTCTGCAGCTCATTGAGGAAGCGGGGCGCTTGGCGCTGGAGACGCTGGAGACGATATTCTTCCCACTTGGTTGTTTCGTCGGCATCGAGGCTAGCTGGATAGCTGCGACCCTTATAATGCAGGAGCAGTTCCGAGAGTCGCTCGTCGAGGAAGCGAGGATGGAAGTCGGCGAGGTCGTTCTCGTCGTTATTGCGAACGGCGGCACAGAGCGTGCGGTCCTGCTGCTCGAGGAAGCCGTCATAGAGCGCCGTGTCGGGATCGTCCGAGAGCGAGAAATCGCGCTTAGTCTTGGCGGCGACTGCCTGGACTAGCTCGGGATGCTTTTGCAAACTGCGGAGGTTCTGCTCGACGATCTCCCGGGTGAGGCCGATCTTCTCCCAGCCGTTTTCCTTTTCGAGGACGCCAAGCGGTGCGACGGCTGGGCAGCGATTATGCTGGAGCTTCTTGATGATCGGGAAATAATTCTTCTCCCACGGCTCGCGCTCATGCCAAGGCTTCTTCGGGTCGAACGTGCCAGCTTGGCGAGCAGTGGCTTCCCCGGCTAGCAGCTCATCAGCATTGAAACGCAGATCGAAGACGAGGATCGCGCCATTCTCGGCCGGGGCGACCGGGTAGGCGACGGTAGTCTTCTCATTCTGGCTAGAGTAGCGCCCGCTGGCGTAGACGAAAGGCTGCGGCCGTTCTAGATTCACCAGATCAGCGACGGCGCGCTTATTACGCATACGATAGAGGAAGTCAAAGAGTTGCGGCTGGTGCGTCTTGATCAGCTTCGTGACTTCGATCAGAGCGACGACATCGGCAAGAGCATCGTGAGCGTGCTCGTGCTCGATACCGTTGAGCTTCGTGATCAGCTCGAGGCGGTTCGTAGAATGTCCATCCGGGGTGACCGGCCAGTTAATTCCCTCTGGGCGCAGTGCGCGCGTCATCCGGACGACGTCGAGCAGATCCCAGCGGCTACGATTGTCCTTCCACTGCCATTCGTAGGGGTCATAAAAATTACGCCACAGAGTATGGCGCATAAACTCATCGTCGAATCGCACGGAATTGTAGCCCATGATCGTAGTGTCGGGAGTGGCGATTTCCTCGGTAAAATAGCAGCAAAACTCGTGCTCGGCCGTGCCATCCTGCAGGGTAGACTGCGGCGTAATGCCGGTGACCATGATGGCATATGGACCGGGGAGAGTGTCTTCATCGAGGCGGACGAGGATATTCTGAGGTTCGCCGATGGGGTGAAAATCGAGATCGGTGCGCTGACCGGCAAACTGCATAATGCGGTCGGAACGGGGGTCGAGACCCGAGGTCTCCAGGTCGTAGAAGTAGAAAGTTTTAGTCATGCGTCAATTATAGCACATTCATCGCGTAGAAGTCGCCCAATCGTCTTAACGCATTCCGGTGAAGCTCTCGTCATCTCGAGTTTCATTAATCTACTTCAGATATTGATTACGAGAATCCGACCCGCTTCAGCCGGGAAATGAATTCTTATAAGACGATTAGGCAACTCTGCCCATGGAAAGAGCCCGCCAAGAGCGGCGGGCTTTTCTAAGGTGCGTTGGTACGTTAGCCGGCGATATCGAAGGCGCGGTAAAACTGCTCTTTGATAGCCTGACTGCGACGGTCCTGCTCGGTGCGACGAGCGCGGTCGATTTGGTTGAGCCGAGCGAGCGACTCGTCGAAAACCCGCATGACGCGGTCGAAGCTCGCCGAGGAATAATCAATATCCTCGCCGTCATCGAACTCTTCGTACGGCGGCAATGGACTGCTCTCGATGTAACGGACGGATGAGCAGGAAGTGGCGCGATCAGCCTCTTCCTCGACGGGTTCGGGGTGGGTCTGCTGGAATATCCGCTCGTGCAGCGATAGGCCGCAGCGATTAATCGCGTAGAGCGCGACTCCGTAGACGAAGCCCGCAATCATAGTGATAATCAGAGCAGCGATCGTCCGGTCAAAACCATCGTCGAAGGTAACGAAATTGCCGGCGAAGTCCAGCACTTCGTTGTGGGACTCGAGAATAAAGATGTAGCCCACAAAAGCCACACAGACAAATGCCAGTGCACCAGCGACGGTCGCGGTAGAGACCTCTTTCTTGGCCTTGGCGTGCTGACTAACATACATGTGCTTAGCCGGTTCACAGCCAAAGCTAAGATAGCCAACTACGAACTCCACGAACATGCACAGCGGAACCAATGCGTACCAAACTTTAAAACTTGTCATTTCTGACCCTCCTCAGGAATGTTTTGTACTTAGATCTTGGCTAGTATTACCTCAATCTATACTTCCATTGTAGCACACTTAGCTATTTTTGTCAATAGTTTTTACGCTTATTTGCGTATATGGCAAGAAAAGTGAGTAGTTTTACCTTATGCCACATAATTGTCTTAACGAGTTCCGGTGAAGCTCTCGTCATCTCGAGCTGAATTAGTCTACTTCAGATACCCATTACGAGAATCCGACCCGCTTCAGCCGGGAAACGAACTCTTATAAGACAATTACGTGGCAAGGCCGCGCTTCCTACCTTACTTCGCACGATGGACTAGGGTAGAAACCTCAATCGCCGCAGCAGCGCCGTCGGCAGCAGCGGTGACGACTTGCTTGACACTGCCCTGGCGGACGTCACCAGCGGCGAAGAGCCCGGGGATGATCGTCTGGTGCGGAGCCGAGCTATTCGTATCCGTGATGACATAGCCGGCACCGTCGAGAACAGTACGGTCGAGGAAGCTAGTGGCAGGGATTTTGCCAATGTAGACGAAAATATGGTCGTAGGCGGAGAGATTCTCGGGGGTCGGCTCGAGATGCTCGACGATTTCGATATTGGGCTGCTCGCGGACGCGATCAATCAACTCTTGGTCAGCCTTGAGCTGGGAATGAGTAATGATAGTGACCTGGGCGGCGAGATGGGCGAGGTAGAGAGCTTCCTGGGCAGCAGAATTAGCGCCGCCAATGACAGCGACACGCTTCGCCTGGACGAGCGGACCATCGCAGAGGGCGCAATAAGACACCGGGGCGGCTGGGGAGAAACTGAGGGATTTAGGCTGAGAGCCAGTGGCAACTAGGACGGTGCGGGCCAGGATAAGCTCATCATCAATAATTAGTTCAAAATGATCCTCTACGCGGTCGAGATTAGTACATTCTCCGTACTGAAGCTGGGCGCCAGCCGCGGTAGCTTGAGCGCGCATATTAGCAGCGAGCTTCTGGCCGGGCCCGAGATAGCCGGGGTAATTCTCGAGCTGGGCGATCTGGGGGAGGATACCACCAAAATCATTCTTCTCATAGACGGTGACTGTGAGACCAGCCCGGGCGGCATAGAGCGCCGCCGAGAGAGCTGCAGCCCCACCACCGATGATTGCGAGGTCGAGCATTAGGAGCCGTTGCTCATCAGAGCAGTGTAGAGTTGATAATAGATGTCGTTGCGCTCATCATTGAGCTGCTTGAGGTGGTCGTCGGTCTCGAGTGCCATGACGACGAATTTGAGCGGGGAGTTCGAAGCGCCGCAGATGTGGTTCCCTTCGGTAGTCTCACCATAGGCTAGCTCACTTGGGATGGAGAGCTGGCGGACACCACCGAGCTTCATGCCGACGACACCTTGGTTCCAGCCTTCGATCAGGCTGCTGGTAGCGATGAGTGGGGCATTGAGCCCGGTCGGAGTCTCTTTATCAGTGTCATCAGAGGCGTAACTGAAGGAAGAGTCGAAGATGCTACCATCGGCACACCAGCCGATATAGTAAGCGGAATAGTCAGTATCACCCTCGGCGAGCTGGCGGCCAGTGCCCTCTTTGATGTCTTCGATCTTGAGTTTCTCACTGTTCGCGGTGGCGGAATTGTAGCTCTTGACGCGGCTATTCTTGTAGCCTTCCATCTCTTTGAAATATTTGTCAGAAAGTGGCTTAGCGGCTTCGTTGATTTCGGCGTTTTTGGCGTCGTACTCGGCGGTCAGTTCGCTGACTTTCTCTTGGCTATCTTGCTTAGAACTATTGCTGTTCATGACGATGAAAAGATAGGTCAAGACAGTAGAGCCGAGCAGGAGCAGCGCGACGACGATGATGACGACTCTCTGCCAAACGCTGGTTTTTAGTGATTTTTCTTCCATAATTCCTCCTTAGGCGACGATCGCTCCGATTTGGGCTGCATCGATGGTAATTTTCTCCATTATAGCAGAGATTGCGGTAGAATCCAAGGTGTGAGCTGGGCTAGAGAACTTGAGCCGGAAAGAGAAACTCTTGCTCTCGGGGTCGGGCTGGTAGATCGAGAGCGGCTGGACCTGGAAGATGAGGTCCTGAGCGGCGAGGGCGGCGTAGACAACGTTGCTGACGCGACCAAACGGCAGGTCAGGGGCAACCTTGAAGGTGATGTCACGCTCGACCGACGGGAATTTCGACAGCTGGACGTCGACGGCGATACTAGGCTGGAGACCGACGATCTGGTCGAGGCTGATCTCGCAAGCGGAGATGGTCGGCTCGAGCTTGAATTTACGAAGGACGCTAGCTTTGACTTCACCGAAAGCGCCGATGCTCTGCTGGCCGACGAGTAGCTCAGCCGAGCGGAGCGGCTCGAGGTAAGGATAGTGCTTGGCGGTGTCGGAATTAGGGGTAATGGCGGTATACTCGATGTCAATTTTAAGACCGCGCTCGAGAGCGGCGAAGATGAGCGCCTTGAGCGAGTAAAAATCACCGAGCGAGACGATACCGAGGTCGGTCTGGACGACTGGGGCGCCGTCGGCATCGAGGCCGAGAGCACGGCGTGTGACCTGATTGAGCTCATAGATCGTGAAATGCTTGTGGCCGGATTTAATATTCTCGCGGACCTTGTCGAGTAGACTGGGGACGATCTGCTGGCGGAAGCATTGCAGCTCTGGGGAGATGGAATTGACGATTTCGTAGCTCTGGTCGACAGCTTGGCCGACTTTCTCGAGGAGACTCTTGCTGACGAAGGAATAGGTAAGCAACTCGTTCATGGCGAGGCGATCAGAGAGGATATGGCGCAGCTGAGACTTCAGGGCGACGAGTGGGGCGATCTCGGTGCCCTTGAACTCGCCGCGAGGGAGGCTCTGCGGGATATTGTCATAGCCCAGGAGACGGCCGACCTCCTCGATGATGTCCTCCTTGATGTGAATGTCAGTGCGCCAGACCGGAGCGGTGACGGTGAGAGAGGCGTTTTGAGCGGGGAGGCTGGAATTGACTTCCTGTGAAGTTTTTGGCTTAGAGTGGGCTGGTACCGCACTTTCGGCAGAAACGGCCGGAGAAGGCGATTTTGAGGCCTCTGACGGGATTTCGCTAGTGATTTTCACCGTAAAACCGACGTTTTCGAGAGTTTTTACGATCGTATCAACAGAGTAGCTAGTGCCAAGGAGATTATTGATCTCTGATGTTGTGATTTTTACAACGTTCTCGGTTTGGTCGGCGACCCATTCGTCAGCGACAGCGAGCAAGGTAGCAGACTTGCCCAGCTCAGCCACGGTCTCGGCGAGGACTGGCAAGGTCATCGCGGCGGGCTGACCCTTAGTAAAGCGCGTGATCGCCTCAGAAAAGATGCCATGCGCCATCTGGGTCTTGCGGAGGTGATAAAGCGAGAAAGTTGCGCTCTCGAGGACGACGCGCTTGGTCGAGGCGTCGATCTCGGTATTCTTGCCGCCCATCGCGCCAGCGAGGGCGACGGGAACGTCATTACTGGTGATTAAGATGTCTTCAGGAATGCACTGGATGGTCTTACCGTCGAGAAGCTGGAGTTCTTCACCTTCCCTGGCGGCGCGGACGATGATCTGCGGGCTCTTAGTATTGCCGACGGCGATCAGCTTGTCGTAGTCGAAGGCATGCAAAGGCTGGCCGGTGCGGAGCATGATGATATTAGTGAGATCGACCAGAGGACTGATGCTGCGCATGCCGGCTTTGGCGAGGAAGACGTCGCCGTAGTAAGTGAGGTAGTGAGTCTTCTCAGAGGTCGGTAGATTGCATTCGAAGACGGCACAGCTGTAGCGCGGACAGAGTTCCTTATCGGTAATTTTGACGCTGAGGGGTAGATCATGGACATCGGCGATTTCTGGCCAAGTAGGCTCTTGAAACTCGAGGCCGAGGATGCCGGCGACTTCCCGAGCGAAACCGATCAGGCCGAAGCAGTCGGGACGGTGAGTAAGGGATTTATTCTCGACGTCGAGAATAATATCATTCAGCTCAAAAACCTCTGCGAAATTATCGCCAGGCTTCGCTAGGTTTGGATGAATCTCGACGATACCTTCGTGGTCGGTACCGAGGTCGAGCTCGTCGACCGCAGCAAGCATACCGTTCGACACATAGCCGCGGAGCTTGCGCTGCCCGAGGCGGAAATCCTCATTGCCATAAGTCTGGGGGACGATGGTGCCGGGGGCGAGCCAGACGGCGAGCATGCCGGCATGAACATTCGGTGCACCGCAGACGACCTGAATAGTGCCATTCTCGGCTAGATCAGAGCGCTGACCGCCGGCGTCGATCTGGCAGAGGCTGAGGTGGGTGTCGGGGATTTTTTCACAGCTGACGACCTTGACGATGTAGATGCCCTGATATTTCGGGGTGAGATCGATGACTTCTTCGATTTCGACTAGGCGAGAGCCGATCAGAGTGATGAGATCAGAGGTAGAAATATCCTCAGGAATGGGGACGTATTTTTTGATTTCGTTGAGTGAGATTTTCATAAATTGTGCGCTTCCTATTGACTTTTACGATATTCTGTGATATAATGGAGGGATAGAGTATTTTTCTTATAAAACATTAAAAATCCTCCAAAAAGTCAAGCTTGCCAGACTCAAAATAGCGGACGTCGTTGAGATGATATTTCAGCATGACGAGACGGTCGATGCCGCCACCCCAGGCGAAGCCGTGGTAGACCTCGGGGTCGATGCCGGCCATCTTGAGGACGTTTGGGTGAATCATGCCGCAGCCAAGCATTTCGAGCCAATCGCCGCCCTTACCGCCGAGAGAGGCGGGCTTCTCGATCAGGAGCTCTGCGGAAGGTTCGGTGAACGGAAAATAGCCCGGCTGAGTCTTCATCTTGAGCGATTGGCCATAATAGAGCTCGAAAAAGCACTTGAGCACGCCAAACATCTGGCCCATATTCGCATCCCGAGAGACGAAAACACCTTCACACTGATAAAAAGTGTGCTCATGAGTAGCGTCGGCGTCTTCATTACGGAAGACGCGACCAGGGATGACGACGGCGATTTGACCGCCCTGCTGGAGAGATTTGCGATATTTCTGCAGAGCGCGGTGCTGCATAGTAGAAGTATGGGCCGGCGGGATAAAATTCTCAGAAGTGCGAAAAGTATCATAGCCATCACGAGCCGGATGCCCCTTAGAAAAGTTCAGGCTATCGAACATGTGAAACTCATCGTCGAGCTGCTGCGACTCGATGACGTCGAAGCCCATATCAGAGTAGATTTTGATCACGCGGTCAAGCTCGACCATGAGCGGATGCTGAGTACCAAGATGAAGCTCGGGAATGGGCTGATTGGGCGCGGTAGGAGCGGAGATATCGAGCGGCTCAATATTCTCGCTCTCGGCAGCTTCTTCCAGCTCAGTGATCTGCGCGAGGATGGCCTGTTTCTTGGCGTTCATCGTACGCCCGAACTCACCACGTTGCTCAGGTGGTAATTCCCTGATCTTGGCGTACTCGGCGTTGATATTTTTTAACTCGGATTTTAGCTTTTCTAACTCTGACATAGTATATATTATACTACATCCGCTCAGTTAGATAAAGAGAATGCAGCCAATGGCGATGACAGCGAGGACGATCAAGACGATCCAAACCCAGGTGAATTTGCCAGTCTTCTTGGTGTCTTTGACATAGGCAGAATCCTCTACGCCGTCTACATCATCGCGCGAGCTCTGAGCGCGGGCGCGGAGGTCGGCTGAGATCCGCTCATTTAGCTCTGAGTTACGTTCCATATCTTTTGACATCATAATGCCCATGCTGATTCCTTTACTAAAATTATAGCCTATGAAGGTTGTTCTTATTAATTAACACTTTTTCCTTTTCAATTGTAACACAGGTGTGCTATAATTGAGAAAATATTAGTTGTTAAGGAGGTTATCAATGGCCAATCAAAAGCCTAAGAAATCGGGAAAGAAAAATCCGTCCCAGCCAGAACCTAAGAAAGATCTCAAAGAGACTAAAGAGGTTAAGGAAGTAAAAACCGTAAAAGAAGAAACCACTGCGCCTGCTGCTAAAGTAACCGCAACTGAGAACCCACTCAAAGGCTTCTTTGCTCGCAAGTACGATACGAACGAGAATATTTTGACGATTTTCAAGACGCCAAAGATCTGGGGTGCGTTGCTCGGCGAGGTAATTGGTACGATGCTCTTCGTGATGCTGATGCTCACGCTCGGTGTACAGCCACTCTACATTATCTTCGGTGCGCTTTGTATTTATGTCGTCATCTTCGGCATTTCCGGGGCGAACTTGAACCCAATTGTCACCGCTGGTATGATGGCAACTCGCCGTATGTCTGCGATCCGCGGCGTACTCTACATGCTCGCACAGTTGCTCGGGGCATGGATTGGTCTCTTGATTATCAATGCGTTCCGTTTGGGTAGTGGTACGGCTTCAGAATTGCCGATGATGACTGAGGTGACCGGTGAAACTTTCTGGGCAGTCGCTCTAGTCGAATTGCTCGGGGCGATCGTGATCGCTTTCTGCTTCGCACGGGCTTTGAAATATGGCCGTAAGAGCCCATTGACTTTCGGCTTGGTCGTAACTAGTGGTATTACTCTCGCTATCATCTTTGGTATCGTGATCGCACAGAGCTTCTTCAGCATGCAGAGCAGCTTCATCTTCAACCCAGTGGCAGCCCTCATGTATCAGATCTTGCCAACGGCAGCCGATAACTTCGGTGAACTCGCACAGCTCGCTGGCTTAGCCGTAGCGGCTTATGTGATTTTCCCGGTGATTGGCGGCATCGTAGGTTTCTACTTGTCAGATTTCACTACACGCTTGGCTGGTGACGGCTACAAATGTGACTGCGATCAGATTTCCTGCGACAAGCACTAAAAGATTCTGATTTTAAACGGAAAAGTACTACTCAGCTTGAGTGGTACTTTTTTGGATATGAGAAAGTATGCTATAATGGTTTTATGGTTAAAAATCGTGACTCGCAGAAAACTGACGGCAAGGATAATTTGAACGAACCGCTTACAAAGAAAGCGGGTGATGATTTTGGAAAGAAAAAAGCAGCGAAAGCTCCAAAAGATAGCTTACACGAGAGAGCTGAGAAGAAAGTTGAAAAAGAGTCTAGCACAGTTGGCACTAAAAAGGTAGAGAGCGACAAAAAGGAAGCAGAAGTAGATACTGTTAAGACCGACAAAAAGTCGAGCTCGGTGAATATTAATCAGAAGCCTAATGATATTATCACGAAATCGAACAACAATGAGAGCGCAGTAAAAATTAGTCAAAAAACCGATAATAAAGAAGCATCTGTAAAGCCGCGGAAGAAAAGACTATCAACACGCGGTAGACATCCGATGCCGGCGATCATGCGGGTATTGTGTGCGGTTTTGTTCTTAGCGATTGTGTCGATTTTCTTGACTTGGTTTGTAATCTGGCGAACAAGTATGGGCGATGCAGACGAAGCGATGGCGTTCATTCAAGAAAAACCAGATCTGGCGCTATATAATTATATACTGATTTTCGCACTACTGGCGGTCGCATCAGCAATTACTTGGCGACCATTTTTCAGTGTGGGCTTGGGGTTTGTGGTGGCGAGTATTTTGACTTTTATTCACATGCAGAAATTCGCGCTGCGGGCGGAGCCGTTCTTGCCGGAAGAACTACAGTTGGCGGACGCGGCGGGAGATTTGATTCAGTTCGTCGATGCAGATAGTATTTGGCGATTAGTCTGGGGAGCAGTCTTCATCCTGGTTGGGTCGATACTGCTAGAATTCTACATGCGCAAATTAATTGGGCGAAATCTGCGCCGACGGCCACTCTGGGATAGGTTTGCGCTGATTCCGAGGGTAACTTTCTCAATGCTGGCGATCGCGATGTTGCTAATGATTGCGAATCCGATTTTGCATCGCAAAGATACAGATTGGATAGAGGGTATAGATCTAGTGGCTTGGAGCCAGATTGAGAATTACGAGAAAAATGGTTTTGTAATTGGCTTCCTGTACAACTTGGGAAATAACGAAGCGGAGCAACCGGAAGATTATAATGAAGTTACGATGCGAGAAATCGCTAAGAAGTATCAGGCCGAGCAGCAGAAAGATACGGAGCGCGTGGAGCTAGCTGATGAAGCCGAGAATATCGTCGTGATTTTGGCGGAGACGTTCTATGATCCGGCACTGCTGACTAAATATTATGATCATTACGGTGGTGACGTGACGCCAAACTTGCACGCGTTGTTTAGGAAATATCCAAGCGGCTATATGTATTCGCCGGAGTACGGCGGCGGTACGGCAAACGTGGAGTTCGAGGTGCAGACGGGACTGTCGAACTTCTGGGCGCAGACTTTCCCGTATGTGAACCGGGTTGCGAAAATGGATAGCTTGCTCGGGGTGGCGAGCTGGGCGAAGTTGGCGGGATTTGACACGACGGCGGTGCACTCTTACAACGGCTCGATGTATAAGCGGAATATCGTCTATCCGCGGATTGGCTACGATGATTTTATCGACGCAAGCGAAATGCAACATACCGACCGTGATTATGAAAGTGGTGTAATTAACGACCGCTCGATCTACTTAGAAATCTTGGATTTGCTAGAGTCGAGCGATAAGCCTAAGATGATCGGAGCGGTGACAATGCAAAACCATGCGCCGTACCAGCAGGCGAATTATCCGGAAATGGAATTCCCGTTGAAAGAACCTTCGGCGGATGCCTGGGCGGTCGAGCCGAGCTTTCAGAGCTTGCATGAGTCTGATCGTTATTTGGGGGAGTTCATTGAGGCGCTGGATGAGCTAGATGAGAAAACGGTGGTGCTATGGTTTGGCGACCATGCGATGGGGCTCTTGAATGAATACACTGATTCGAGCGAGCGAGAGGACCGGCAGACTGCACATTTGACACCGTACTTCGTCTATGCGAACTTCGACATTGAGAGTCCGTACACGGTGACGGAGGTAGCGGAGATGAATGCGGAGCAAGGCTTCGTCTTCCCGGTGACGATTCGGGGGATTGATCTGCCAACGACGACACCGAACTGCTTGCAAAATACTATGTATAATATATTGAATGCGGAGAAGCCGGCGCTCTATTATCTGGTTGACAAAGTTTGCGAGACAACGCCGATTTTAGCACGAGCTTATTATGGTAACGAGACGCCAAAGCCGAGCGATACCTTGCGTGAGTATGAACTAGTGAACTATGACGCGATTAACGGGAAACATTATTGGGACGGAGAATAAAGCTAGTATTTGAGTCTGTCTCGTAACCAGCTTCTCTCGGGCCGCAGGTGTTCGACAGTTCGGTCGTGACCTCTAGGGCTCCAAAAACCTTATGAGGTTGATTGTTATCTAAGAATATGTGCTTTAGGCTTTTGGGAAAAGTGGCGTGGTCGGCGGGAGAATCTGCTCGGCGGTGAAAATCTCCTGAATCCGGGTAGAAGTCTCTGGCAGGAAGACACTAAGCATGTGGTTCGCGGATAGGAGACCGGCAGCGAGGTCTTGGAGGACGGCGGTAACTTTGGCGGTCTCGCCATTCTTCGCCAGTTCCCAAGGTTTAGCGTCGTCGATTTGCTTATTGAGATCTTGGATCTTGTTCCAAACGTAGTCAAAAGCTTTGGAGAACTCAAACTGATCCATCAGCGCGCAGAACTCTGGGTCCAGTTTTAGCTCTGGATGCACGCCGGCGATATTATTTTTCTTGCAAAGGGTAGCGAGGCGCTGGGCGAGGTTGCCAAGGTCATTGGCCAGCTCATTATTGTAAGCATCCTCGTATTTCTCATCGGTAAAATCTGAGTCTGCGAAGGAATCGACATGGCGCAAGAAGAAGTAGCGGAAAGCAGGCAAGCCTTTGCGGTCGAGGACTTCCATCGGGTCGACGACGTTGCCGATGCTCTTGCTCATCTTCTGACCGTCGGCGAGGACGTGGCCATGCGCGACAATATTCTGCGGCAAGGCGAGATTAATGCCAAGCAAGATAGCGGGCCAAGTGATCGCGTGAAAGCGCAAAATGTCCTTCCCCACGAACTGCGCCGTGGCAGGCCAGAACTCTTGTAGCTCGGGACTATCCGGATAGCCCAAGACGCTAATATAGTTCGACAAAGCGTCGATCCAGACATACATGACCTGGTCTTCGTCGCCCGGGACTGGCACTCCCCAAGAGAGATGCTTGCGTGGGCGAGAAATGGAAATATCCGGAGCATCATCCAGCAAGCGTAGCATTTCTTGCTTACGGAATTCTGGAGTGATTTTCATCGTATCGGACTCGATGGCGGTACGAATCTGATCCTTAAAATCGCTGATGCGGAGATAATAATTCTTTTCAGAGAGACGCTCGTAAGGCTTCTGATGATCAGGACAGCAGCCATGGTTCTCTTCATACTCCTTCTCAGTGACGAAACGCTCGCAACCTTCGCAGTACCAACCGTCGTACTCGGCGCTATAGATATGCGGCTCGAGCTGCTTCCAGACAGCTTGACAAGATTCGACATGATCTGGATCGGTCGTGCGGACGAAGTCGGTATAAGAAATGTCAAGACGATCGATAAACTGGCGGAACTTATCGGAATTCTCGCGGATGTACTGCTCGACCGGGATATGATTCTTCTCGGCGGTGCTAAAAACTTTATTACCATGCTCATCGGTGCCGACCTGGAAACGCACGTCGTTCCCTAGCAGGCGCTGATAACGAGCATAAGTATCGGCCAAAAGATAATCCATCGCATGACCGAGATGCGGATTACCGTTGACATAAGGAATAGCAGTACAGATATAAACCTTTGACATAGTACTATAATTATAGCACTGATGGAGGAGAAAATAAAGTTGCGCACAAAAAGTTTTTTATGTGCTACAATGAGAATGTCTAGTGAATTTAGCGTTAAAGAATCTTCTGTTTCAGTTTTTGAATGGCGCCGTGAGGCGTGAACTGAAACGGAGTTTATCTTCAGCTAAGTTCACTAGACACCCTCGCGGTGCCATTTTTGTTTAGTTGCGTTGCCAAGAATGACATCCGAGGGTGTTAGATTTATATAACCAAATTGGATGGCTTTTACTAGGATAATAGCTTGTAGTTTTACATCTCTATAATTCTACTAACGGGGTTCGGTGGACCTCTCAAAATCGAATCCCTGCCCAAACTATTTCTTTAGCAAGGGCTCTTCGCAACATTGGGCAGGGCCGTGATTTTGACCCGGTCCAGCCGGGAAATAACCCCTTTTAGCAGAATTACTAGAGATGTAAAACGCAGACTATATATTATATGTAACGCATATATAACGTGAAGTCATCCAACCAGAATCCACAAAAGGAGGGCGATCATGCACCAAAAGAAACGTAAACTTTTTGTACTTTATAGTATTCCAATATGGTTTAGGAAGAAAAATTCTAAACTAAACTTATGTAAAGAAAAGTTATATTTAGTTTCTTATAGTATTCCTCTTAGTTGTATGGTCGTTCTCCTTTTGACTGGAATATTTGCGATTAATCCTTCATTAGCACTTAAAACTAGTGCGGTAACTATTCAGGATGAATGGGTAGTGAAAGAAAATAATTCTAACTCTGGTTCTTCTGCCAGTGTTGAAAATGACAATAGCGATAGCAATATTTCTGAGACTTCCAATGATGTAAATACTGATCCAGTCGACGATAGCTTTGGTGGTTTCGGAGGAGATGAAGTAGAATTATCACAAGAAGATGTGGATGCAGGAATAAGTTTACAATCAGTGGCGCCTACTCCTACACTGGCTATTACAGTGAGCAATACTGGGCAGGAGATTAACGCAGCACAAGGTGGTAATACTGTCTATGGTAGTTATATTATAGGAATGACCGGCAGCAATGTAAAAGACTATACTCTAAGTATCAAAGCTAATTCTACTAACCTCACTATGCCTAGTGGAGCAAGTAGTAGTACTTCTACGGTTAGCGGAGCTAACGGTAAAACTGGTGATAGCATGGCAGCGAATACTTGGGGATATAAATTAACGGAAACTAGCACTAGTGAATCTAGCTATAGTACGCTTAATTATGCTAGCCTACCTACATCCTTAACCCAAATAGCCAGTGGTACAGTATCTTCGCCATATAATTTGTCTACGAGCAAGCAGCTAGTCTTTGCAGCGAAGTTTGGCGATAGTGCCACACTCGGTAAATATACCGGTAGTATCACACTAAGTTTTTCTGCTACTCCTGCGCAAACTGGACAATTATGGTCGAACGGCATCGCTTCCTCTATTATGGATATGCAGGATATCAAGACCGGGTTTTGCGAGAACAATAGCAAGATTGCGGAAGGCGATACAATCACATTGAAAGATTCCCGTGACAGTAATTCCTATACCATTGTAAAACTTAGAGATGGTAAATGCTGGATGCAGCAAAACCTTAGGCTGGGCGATACCTCTACGATGCTTCTAAAGCCAAGCGATACTAACATTGCTAGTAATTACATATTACCAGCAGGCACCAAGAGCGGGTCCTGGAATATAAGCGATTATACTGTGCAGCAAATCCGCCTAGATGATACTGATTGGAATAATTATTACTCTTGGTGTGCTGCGACGGCTGGTACTTGTAGTGAGTCTATTGCTGATAACGTCAATGTCTCTAGTAGTATTTGCCCAAAGGGCTGGCATCTGCCATCCAACGGATCGGAGAATGCCACTGGCACCGATGTCGGAAAGAATAGTGAATTCTACAAGCTTACTGATGGTCTTAGCGATTATGATATCATTAGTTCCCCTTACTTGTTTGGTACGTATGGTTACATTAACTCCGCCAATGGCTCACCCGACCTGGCCGGCGTCGGTGGTGGCGGCTACTGGTCACGTACGTCCACTAGTAGCAGTAATGCGTACGCTCTAATCTTTTGGGATAGCCATTTCCGTCCTACGAGCAATCGCGCTCGCTACGCTGGTTGTTCTGTGCGGTGCGTCGCTAATTATTAACTATATATAATATGTACTGCACAAAAGTCCACCTCATACTCGGGGTGGACTTTGATTATTATTCGTGAATCAGCCAAGGGCGGACTATGGAATAGTTATTTATCTTGGATCGATTGATAGAGAACTTCCCAGTCCCAGAGGCTGAGGTCTTGGGCGCGGGCGTCGGGATTGATACTATTCTGTTCAAGCAAGCTGCGCCAAGCTTCGCGTGAATGTGCATTATCGGCGAGGTTACTGGCGAGTTTCTTACGCGGGCTAGAGAAGCCACGCTTGGCGAGCTCGAGACATTTTGGATCAACCTGCGGAGCGTCGAGCGGAGTAAGGACGAGGACTTGGCTATCGACCTTGGGCGGCGGAGTAAACTCGGCAGCTTTCACGACTGGACCGAGTTCGGCTTCGGCGAGATTCTGGACTTCTAGAGCGAGCAGGCTATAATTGCCTGGCTCAGCAGCGATACGCTCGGCGACTTCTTTCTGCATGAGCAGGGAGACTTTGGCCGGTTTCTCGGCGAGATGGATAATCTTTTTCACGATCGGCGAGGTAATGTAATAAGGGATATTGCCACCGATACAATACGGGCTACCGCCCGTGAGCTGAGTAAGATCAACATCGAGAAAGTCGCCCGTGATGACGCGGAGATTTTTGCCGGGGAAAGATTTGGGAAGTTTCTGCGCGAGGTCAGGATCGAACTCAATCGCGATTACTTCCGCAAACCGGCGCAGGAGGCTCGAAGTAAGCGTGCCGAGGCCGGGGCCGATTTCTATGCAGAGATCAGCCCCCGGAGAGACGGCGAGATCGGCGATTTCATCCAGAATGGCGCGGTTATTGAGCCAATGCTGACCAAGGGATTTCTTGTTTTTCATTCCCTAGTACCAGTGGCCCGCTTTATTGACGCCGCGACACACGCCCGTACACCACCAGAAATCCAGAGCCTGTTGCCAGCCGCCGTAGCGGTTCGTGACATACTCAGCCATCCAGCGAATCTGCGTGACTGGGTTCGTCTGCCAGTCGTCGCCAAATTTGGCCATCTTGTTCCCTGGCAAAGACTGCGGGATACCGTAAGCACCAGAGCTGGCGTTCGTGGCGTCGACACGACAGCCAGACTCACGATAAATTAGATCAATCGCAACTTCTAGATCACCCTCCGAGACGCCGGCTGCGCGTGCCCACTCAGCACACTGCGCGCGCTCTGGAGAGATAGACGGGCGAGCACCCTCGACCACGATTTCTGGTGTGGGCTCGACGGTCACGGTCTCTTCGATGAGATTGCGAGCGACCTCGGTATTGTTCTCGAACTCGACTTCATAAATGCTGGTCTTGCGACCCTCTTCACCAGGCTGCTCGAGCACACGTTCGCCCTTCGCGCGGGTATAATCATAGCGCACTTGCACCTCGTAAGGCAGCGATTCCTCGACCGTGAGGCGGCGGCCGCCATTGCGGGTAATACGATAAGTCGACACGGCGCCAGCTTCCAAGAAGCTATTGTTAAACTCAGGCTTGATTTCGTCGCCGTCATAGACCGTAGCGCCAGCCTCGACCGCGATCTGCTTCGGGTCGTGGCTAGCCGTCATGACATAGCGACGGTTCACGCCGTCGATCACCAAAGCCGGGCGAGCGCGGTAGATATTAATACTGTAGTTGCCGTCGATAACCGTATCGAGGCCGGGCTCGACAATATCAGTCTCAGCAAGCTGGACTTCGGATTTCTCCAAAACTTCGGCTACAGTCACGGCACCAGTTTTCACGATCAGTGAAGCGCCGTCGTCATAAATCGTCACGAAATATTCGCCTTCGTCTTTCTGACGAATGACATCATCATTCTCATCAGCATAGACAGACGAGGGCTGAGGCAAGAAAAGAAACGACGAAAAGGCGCCAAAAAGTAGCAATAGTGCAGCACAACAAAAATTTCTAATACGGAATTTCAATTTCAACATTCCTCTACTATTATAGCATGTATTATTAACAAAATTGATAGACAAATTCAATTTTAGGGCGGATTGGGGGATAGTTTTACAGAGGTAAGGCCCTATCTTTCTATTGTATCATAGATATGCTAAAAAGTCAATGGAATCGTATTATGTGACTTATAATTCTAAGTGCAACATAAGTGTAATCAAGAGAATAGGAGGTA